>CAYYYQ010000081.1:0-11020 GCA_964475915.1 uncultured Candidatus Saccharibacteria bacterium | reverse complement strand
GTGCCCGGAGGGTCTTCGGGCGGATCGGCCGCGGCGGTGGCTGCGCACATGGCGCTCGGAGCGCTCGGCACCGATACCGGGGGATCCATTCGCCAGCCCGCTTCCCACACCGGCATCGTAGGGCTAAAACCGACCTATGGCGCGGTGTCGCGCGCAGGCGCCATTGCGATGGGATCTTCGCTCGATCAAATTGGCCCTTTGGCGAAAACTATTGAAGACGCGCAGATGATATTCGACGCGATTCGCGGCAACGACGCGCTCGACGCGACTTCCATTTCTCCAGATTTTTATCCCGCTCCTTCGCCCGGGGACGCCCTGCGCATTGGCGTTCCGCGGCACCTCATAACGGACGCCATCGACGCGGACGTGCGGGCGCACTTTGACGCCGCGCTTGAGAACATGCAAGCGGCGGGCCACCGCCTCGTGGACGTAACGCTCCCTACGAGCCCGTACGCGCTCCCCGTGTACTACGTCATCATGCCCGCGGAAGCCTCGACCAATCTCGCACGGTACGACGGCATGCGCTACGGGCTCGCCGAGCGCGGGAAAACGCTTCTCGACGATTACGTCATGACGCGTACCGAAGGATTCGGCCCAGAAGTCACGCGGCGCATCCTGCTTGGCACCTTCGTGCTGTCGTCCGGGTACATTGACGCCTATTACCGCAAAGCGGACGCGGCGCGGGCGCTCCTTACGGCTGAATACGACGCCGCTTTCCAAACCTGCGACGTCGTCGCATTCCCGACGACTCCGTCGCCCGCCTTCAAATTCGGTGAAAAATCGGACCCCGTTTCCATGTATCTCGAAGACGTGTTCACGGTGACGGCAAACCTGACCGGCATGCCTGCCATATCGGTTCCCATGGGCATGGTGGAGCGGGAGGGAAAGCGGCTCCCCACGGGCATCCATTTCACGGCGCAAAAGGGCGCCGAAGAGACGCTGTTCAAAGTCGGAAAAGCGCTCGGATAAGGCGCTATAATTGAGATCGATGGATCCCGCGACGAACGCTACCTCTGGGCCGGTGCATTTTTTGAATCTCGAATACTTT
This sequence comes from uncultured Candidatus Saccharibacteria bacterium, assembly GCA_964475915.1. Lineage (GTDB taxonomy): Bacteria > Patescibacteriota > Minisyncoccia > Phycocordibacterales > Phycocordibacteraceae > C7867-001. Next base: position 9,972 of record CAYYYQ010000081.1, on the reverse strand, counting down.
TTCCGGCTCCTCTATAACCTGGTTGAGCACGGCATCGGTCCTGGCACCAATTACGGCCTGTTCTTTAGCGAATTGTGGGCGCTTTATACGGGCGTCGCCTACGTCGTTGCGTTCCTTGCGCTTGGCGTCCTTGTCTATTCCACCGTCCGGCTCTACCAAACCGCCGAAGAAGAAGCCCCGCGCTACACCACGATCGAAGTAAAGGCGGCGGAAGCGGCAACGGAGCACGCGCGATGGGCCCACGTCGCTTCGCTTGTGGAAAGCACGAGCGAAAGCGATTGGCGCCAGGCCATCATTGAAGCGGACATCATGCTCGACGACGTGTTGGCGTCGCACGGCTATGTGGGTAACACTGTGGGAGAAAAATTAAAGCAGGGCGACCCGGCCCACTTCCACTCGCTTCGCGATGCGTGGGAAGCGCATTTGGTGCGCAACCAAATCGCGCACGAAGGTTCGGCGTATCAATTATCGGGCCAGATGGCGTACCGCACCATCGCGAAATATAAAAATGTGTTCGAAGAATTCCACGCGATTTAAATCTATGGGGTTTTAGAGAAAGTTCGTATACGATGGCAGTTAGCACAAACTAATTCACACTTTTCTATTTCTCTTACGATCGCTTCAATGCTCAATACAGAGCGTGACCAGTTTCCCACGTTGAATTGCTTCATGCCAGCATTGTTCGCGTGGTCAAAATCGAGCACATAGGGGAATTTCTTTCCTGAAAAGCCACAGTCAACGCATTGCCGCGTCTTTTTGTATGCTTCTATAAACTTCGCCACTCTCAGTTTATTTCTTTTCACGTAACCCAAATGCTTCTTTTTATTCTTGGGGTACCACACCTCTTTCATGTATTGGGCGTGGTACCGTTTCCTTTTATTGAGGTCTTTTAGGGGCATAATCATATAATAGCATCATATTTAGATGATTAATTATGAACCCCAGGTTGTCACTCCTCTTTATAAATGATATGTTTTAGACAAGCTTCGATGAGAAGCGTAGTAGCGGGGTAGAGGAGAGGTACCTCGGGAGGCTCATGTGAATAACGTGACCCTATCCGGCAACGGGTAGTGGAAAACTCTCTAAATTGCTGGAACACCGTGAGAGCTTCTTGTGCTACAGCGTGATCCGAAAGGATGGGCGCGAAAGCCTGAAAAACAAGGAGATTCGGCAATCAGCAGCCAAGCTTAGCTCACTTACCAGAACTGAGACGGTTCAGAGACTATAATGGGAGGATCCCTCTGGGATCATGGGATAGTCCATTCCTGCTGGAAACAGCGGGTGCAGAAGAACCTCCAGACGCCGGTTCGATTCCGGCCCCCGCAACAAGCAAAGGAAAAACCCGCATCGCGCGGGTTTTTCCTTTGGTCTCGCGAGCGTGCACGGAATCGAACCGCGGGCCGCAGCTCCCGAAGAGGGAGCGAAGGTCTCGAGCCGAGCACGGCGAGAGGCGATTCCGGCCCCCGCAACACGATTGTGATAGTGGAACTGAGACCGGTGCCCGTCGTAGGCGGTGCAATACCGGTTCGGGTCGAAAGCATGCAAGCCGCGAAAGCGGCTTGCATGCTTTCGCCTCGTTTATACTGAATATAATGAAGCCGCGCGCGAGAAAAGTCCTGAAATGGGCAGGGTGGGCAGCACTCCTGATACTGTTCGCTCTACTCGCGTATCTAAGCACGTTTGTCATTTCGTACGACGAACTTTTTACATCGAAAGATAGCAACATCATCACTGACGTTGCACGTCTCATCCCAACAAAGGTTGAGGAAATAGACAGGCCGACAAGAATCGAAGAGCTGCAGAAGGTCTTGTCCGACGCCCGTACCCGACACTTGAAAGTATCCATCGCCGGCAGCCAGCATAGCCAAGGAGGGCAGACCTACTATCCTGGCGGGGTCGTCATAAATATGAAGGACTACAATCAGGTGCTCAATCTCGACGTGCCGAACAAGCTCATAACGGTCGAGAGCGGCGCGACGTGGGATCAAGTGCAGCAATACATAAATCCCTACGGCCTTGCCGTGAAGGTGATGCAGTCTTCGTACGTCTTTACCATCGGCGGCACACTCTCGGCGGACGCGCACGGGCGGGACCTCGACGAGACCTCTGTGGTTGATACCGTCGAGTCGTTCCACCTCATGCTCGCGGACGGCAGCATCATAAACGTGAGTCGCACCGAGCATCCAGAGCTCTTCAAGCTCGTCATCGGCGGGTACGGCATGTTCGGCATCATCCTTGACGCCACCATCCACCTTACGGACGACGCGGTCTATAACCACCAGTCTGTAACGCTCGATTACAAGGATTTCCCTGCGTACTTCGACCAAAACTTGAAGCACGATCCGACCATCGGCCTCATGCTCGTGCGGCCCTCTATCGACCCGCGTCCGGACCAGTTCCTCAGGGAGTTAGTGGTAAGCACCTGGCATACCGCCACGACGACCCCGCCTGCGAACATCCATGTGCTCGGCCATGAGGAGAACGTGCTTCGCGATAAGTTCTTCTTCGGCCTTTCGCGCAAATTCGATTGGGCGAAGGAACTGCGCTGGTATCTTCAGAAACGAATCGTGGAACAGGGAGGACCCGATCTCATCTCGCGCAACAACGCCATGCGTCCGCCGGAGACCCCGCTAGAGTTCCTCGATTACTATTCGTCGACCGATACGGATATTATCCAGGAATATTTCATCCCGGAGCGTAATTTCGTGCCGTTCATGGATTCGTTCCGAGAGATATTGCAAGATGGCCACATGAACGTCGTCAGTTCGACGATACGGTACGTGAAAGCGAACGACTCGACTTATCTTTCCTATATGCCCAAAGAGGATGGCTTCTCCATCATCCAGATGAGCAACGTCGGCCTTTCGAAGCAGGACCAAGACCATGCGCGTGAAGTGACGCAGCAGCTCGTAGATGCGGCCATAAAGAATGAAGGCACCTACTACCTCACATATCAGGCGTATCCGACGAAACAGCAGATGTACCAGGCGTATCCGAACGCGTCGTACGTATTCGCGCAGAAGCTCAAATACGATCCGGAGAAACTGTTCGATAGCACCTTCTACGAAACGTATGCGCCGTAGCCTGTGGATCAGCGGCATCGCTCTCGTTCTCCTCACGGCCACAGGCTGGTACCTCTTCATATATGACCCTGCATATGCCGGACCGATTCATGGCAGTGGCACGCCGCTCGTATTCGCGCATCGTGGCGGCGGATCCTATGCCCCAGACAACAGTCTCACGGGAGCGGAGCAGTCCATGCAGGAAGGAATGGACGGCGTTGATATGGACGCGCAGCTTACGAAGGACGGCACGATCGTCATCTTCCACGATCTCTCGGTCGACCGCCTCACGAGCGGTACAGGACGGGTGACCGATCTCACGCTCGACCAGATGCTCGCGCTCGATCTGGCTCCGAAATTCAAGCCGGGCATGACCGGGGCATATGTCGCCACCTTCGACGACTTCGTGAAGAATGTCACGCCGAACGGCATCCTCATGACCGAACTCAAAGTCACCGGCATCAAGGATACGGGTATCGAACAAAAGGCGGTCGATATCATCAAGAAATACGACGCGTATGATCGGGTCTATCTGAGTTCCTTCAATCCAGTCGTATTGTGGCGCATCAAGCGCATAGATCCGAGAGTCCACACGGTCTGGATCTTTATGGATACGAACTGGAATGCGCAGCTGTTGGCCGAGATAAAGCCGGAAGACAAGGTGGACCTGCCATGGTTCGTTCGTAATGAATACACGCGCACCGCCATTCGCAAGTTCATCCAGCCCGATCTCTTGAGCGTGAACATCGCGGTCGCCACTTCGACGCGACAAAAACTGCTTGCGAACGGCTGGCCCATCTTCCTCTGGACGCCTGAAGAGAAGGGCGACATCCAGGCGGCCCTTGATCAGCATCCATACGGGGTGATATCCGACGAGCCGGAAATAGCGAAGTCCCTGCGAGCCCGATTGCCATGATGCTTTCCTCTAGCAGCGAACTGGTCGTATCCGTTACCGACCTCGTGTTAGCGGTAGAATCCGCGTATTTCGCGCTTCGGCTCGCGCAGGTCGCGCAGTCGCGGGAAGGGAAGATAAGTTCATTGGTGTTCTGTCTTCTCGCCGCCGCTTCACTTCTGGGCTCGATATTCCATGCCTTCTTCCCGCTTAAGGAGCAGACGCCGCTCGGATGGGATCTCTGGATCCTCACCGCTTCCGTCACTGGCCTGATCGCAATCGCGCTCTGGGCGCTTTCAGCCTCGGTTGTCGCAGGAAAGAGAACCGTGTACGTCGCAGTGGCGCTCGCGGGAGTCGGTTTCTACGGATTCTTCTACTGGCTGACGCGGATAGACTTTCACTTCAAGACGGTCGTCTTTTTCTATGCTCCTGCACTCCTTGTCTTCTTTTGCATAGCGATAGCGCGCAGCGCGCAGCGACGTGCTGGCTGGAGATATATTTCTTTCGGCCTACTCCTTACCGTTATAGCGGCTGGGGTGCAGGTTTCTTCGATCAGCGTCGGCATAATCGATCACAATGCGTTTTATCACCTGTTCCAAGCGGCAGGCCTGTTCTATCTGTACTTCGGCTTCAGGATAGCCTTTGCATAGTAGTGCCGGTTCGATTCCGGCCCCCGCAACACGGTTGTGATAGTGGAACCGAGACCGGTTCCCCTCAAAAGGCGGTTCAGTACCGGTATGGGTTAGCAGCATAAAAGCCGCCTAAGGCGGCTTTTATGCTGTATTTATTACATAAATCAATATCCCCACCGAAGTCTCCCTAATCTCTCGTTCAAGCTATACTTACTGCATACCCCTAACGCTCGCCTATGTCCGCTGAAAATCCGTTCGGAAAGCCGAAGAGTGCGCCGCAAGAAAAGGCGCAACAAGTATCAGCATTGTCGGTTGAAGACCATAATCGCTCGATAATGTTGGGTGAGGAGTTGCAGAATCTTTCCTCGACTGGCGGTAAATCGGCGGAACGTCTCCGTGCCATTGAAAATACCTTCAATCGGCGTCCAGACCTCTTCGAAGGCGATTCGGAGCGTGCACAGAAGTTTAAGGAGACTGTTGCGGAGAAGACTGCCGAACTTAAGAGCGGTCCCAGGATGATGGATGAGAAGAAGAAATTCTGGGAGAAATGGAAGGTCGGTTCGATGGTGGCCGCAGGCGCGGGAACCATGGTCGGGGTAGGAAGTGCGGCGTTCGCTGCGAAGTATGGTTTCGATCATACGTATCTGGCCGATGTACTGGGTCAATCGACCAACGTAGCTGCTGTGGCAGGCTTCGCGTCTGCGGCTCTCGGCATCGGTTCCGCGGGCGTGGGCAAATTAATGGAAACGATACGTGGGGATAAGGCGGCCGCTCTCCGTCGCAATTTAATGAATTATCGCATCTAACCTATGGAACCTACTGCCGAAGGCTTCGATTCGCTCGATCTGCAAAAGATATTCGATAGTCTGCCTGACGATAAAAAGATTGAGTTCCTGAACGATCTCAAGGGTGTCGTTGATGCGAGCGACGAGTACCTTGCCGACATCGAACGTGTCATCACGGAAACTACCAAAGAATTCGAGGAAGGAAATGCACCTGCGTAGCGAAGGACTGGTTCCATACCGGCTCGCCTCTAAAGTACTCGAAAGTCGCCAAAGCTTCTCAAAAGCCACCTAGACCCGCCCCCGCAACACGGTTGTGATAGTGGAACCAAGACCGATTCCCGTCGAAAGATGGTTCAGTACCGGTTCGGGTCAACAGCAGAAAAGCGCTCTTCCGAGCGCTTTTCTGCTGCGAGTTTCAAGCTATACTTTCTTCATGAAGAAGCGAACGAAAGTCTTTGTCTCCATGCCGTTTACTGGAAAGCCATGGGAAGCGCTCATGGAAGAACGGCAGTCGCTTCATACACTCGCAGCGCATTATGACCTGGAAATCGTCGAGCAATTCATCGGCTATCAGGGAAAAGAGGATTACGAGAATAAGGACTACAATCCTTCCTTCATTCTCGCCAAAGATAAGAATTTTATAAAAGAAGCGGACGTCGTAATCGCGGATTTTTCAACACCTTCGATCGGGACAGATTGCGAGGTAACTATCGCGAAGGAGCTTTTTGATAAGAAGGTATATGCCATCGTGCCGCCTGAACGCCGAAGACATATGTGGCTCCGTTTCTATTGTGATTATTTCTTCAACTCGATCGAGGAATCCTTTAGCAAAGTAAAGGAGGACTTCGCCGCTGGACATGACGTTCCACGTGTTGATAAGCGCCAGTATGACCCCATTGCAGTGGAGTACCGATTAGTCGAGGAAACTCCGGCACAAAAATATATTTATGATCCGGCCGTGAGTTCTTTCCTCAAGGAACACGGAGCAGGGAAGAAAGTCGTGGTGCTTCACGACGGCAGCGGATATCGCGCACGGCTTGCGAAACGCCTTGGCGCGGGCAAGGTGGTCGGCGTCGATATTTCCTACAAGCAGACGCAGATCGCTCGTTCCGAAGAAATGAAAGAGCCACTCGGCATCGAATATCTAGTACTTGATCCGTACTCAAGAGATTTTCTCTCCTCGGTTCCCGCCGAACTTATCGGGCAGACAGATATAGTGTTGGGGGCTTTCTTACTCGATCACGCGATGACTTCTGAGGAACTACGCATGGTCTCGCGGCACGTCGCCGCTCTTTTACATCCAGGCGGTATTTTCTTTGGTCTTTCTGACCACGAAAAAGCATGCGTTCCGACGGATCCTAAATACGGAGTAGCTATCAGTTATGAATCTGAGGAACATGATCATGTAGACGGCACACCTCGAAGAATCTCTATTTTCCAAAGCAGGATGGGCGAGCCGAAAGAAGTGCTGCACTTCCATAATTTCTTGTGGCATCAACAGACCGTTCAAGACATGTTTTCTCGGGAAGGTTTTTCTGAGATCGAGTTCCATGTTCCAGATGTATCCGAAGAGGGTATTCAAGCTCAAGGCAAGGAATTCTGGGACAGCTATAGCGGTTGTCCGACGACTATCGCATTTAGCGCAAAAAGAAGTTAGACCGTTCCCGCTTGCGTGGTCGTACCCTATAATCAGAGCAAATGACATCCGCTCGATTGAGTACCCGCACTACGCTCGTGCTCCTTTTGGCGGTCGCCATCCTTTCCTTTGTCGTACCCGCGTCAAAAACGTTCGCATTCGGCGACAACCTCTATGTGGATGGATTTCCGGGCGGAGACACCATCTACAGCGCCGATTTCAACCTGACCGGCCATTGGGATAACGAAGCGCAGACCTGCGCGTATAGCTATGACTCCGCGGGAGACTCGTTTGGCCCGGACGGGTGGAATCGGCTCGACTGCATAAACGGCGTCGCCATACCGCCGCCCGACTCAGACGGTGACCACCGAATCTATCTCGGTGAATGGACCTCTTCCGATTTCGGGGGCAGCGGCTCGACGGTCGGCATCCCTTTCACGTATATCACCACCGCCTACGGCTGCACCGATCCGGACGCCAATAATTACGACTCCTCGGCTAATACCGATGATGCAAGCTGCACCTACGACGTGCCCGGATGCACCGACCCCGGTGCGGATAATTACGATCCCGATGCGACCGTCGACGACGACAGCTGCATGTATGCGCCTCCCGACGTCTATGGATGCACCGACCCAGAAGCCGACAACTTCGATCCGTCGGCGAACCTCGACGACGGAAGCTGTACCTACACCGTGCTCGGCTGCACGGACCCTTCTGCCGATAACTATGATCCGTCGGCGACCGATGATGATGGGTCCTGCATATACGGCGGCGGAGACGGCGTCCACCCCGTCGTGACCACCGACGTGAGCGACGTAGGGACGGACAACGCGACCGTCGATTTCACGGTGGTTGATCATGGTTCCGCATCGGGCGCGCAGGCGATGGGCGTCGTGTATGCGACGAACAGCGACTACACGGATAACGGCGGATACTACACCATCACTGATTCGGTCGACTACTATATCGGAGACGGCGGCACCTATAACTTCGGTCGGCTCTCTTGCGGCACGACCTACGACTACGCATTCTTCCTTACGAACGGAAACGGCGACACGGGGTACAGCGACAACGTTGAATTCACCACGAGCGCGTGCCCGCTCTCGGCGCCGACCTTCGCCGATGATTCGGGCGCCGTGACCGACATTACGCAGACGTCGGCAATCGTGCACTACGACATTTCGGATCCCGGTTCGGCCGCGCTTGCATCCTTCGAGCTCGATTACGGGGATGCGCTCCACTATCACGAAAGCGGGTATACGGACACGATCACCTTTTCGAGCGGCCTCTCGAGCTCGGGAGCGACCAATGTGGACGGGCTTGCGTGCGGCACGACGTATCATTTCAATCAAACCCTGACCAACGAGGACGACGAGTCCGCGACCTCGGACGATGACACCTTTACCACGCTCGATTGCGATGCGGATACCGGCCGCGGGCTCGTCGGATATTGGCCGCTTAACGGCGACGGGACCGATGAATCCGGGAGCGCAAACGACGTAAGCGTCACCGGCGTCGCCAACTGGGTGCTCGGCCGCTTCGGCGAGGCGTTCGGCTTTTTCGGCGACGGCGCGGGGGCGTATCTTTCTGCCGACGATCCGGCCGCCATTCCTGTCGGGGATTCGCTCTATGCGATGTCCGCGTGGTTTCGCACCGGAAAGACCGACACCTATCCGGGCATCGTCGGGTGGGGGAATTATGAAAACGACAACCAAGTGAATGCGCTCCGATTGGATAACAACCTCTGTCCGGACAGCAACGGATTCCTCGCGTATTGGTGGGGCGACGACCTTTCCGCGTGCGCGCCAGACGGCGTCAGCATTTACGACGGCGCGTGGCACAACGTCATCACGCAATTTGACGGCGAGACGCGCTCTCTGTACCTCGATGGCACGCTCATCGGATCGGATCACCCGACCGGCACGCACGCCGTACCGGACGCCCGCGATTTCGCCATCGGGCGCACCTACCCCGGCAGTTCAGAATTTTTCGCGGGCGCGATAGACGACGTGCGCATTTATAATCGCCCGCTTGGCGCCGAAGAAATAGCGACCATCGCTTCTTCGACCGACTTCATGCCGGCGCCCGCGATCCTTTCTCCCGCGGACAGTTCGACCCCTACCTCGTGGAATCCGCTCGTCGATTGGGACGGGTCTACCTCCTGTCAGTATTCGTGGGATGGAGAAGTGTGGACCACGGCTACCTGCAGCGACGACGGCAGCGATATCGGGCAGCCCGAAGACGGCACCTACACGCTTTCCATACGCGGCAGCATCGATGGGGGCGAAAGCTGGACGGCGGTCGCGACTTCCGATTTCACGCTGCGGACAGCGCCGGTCGACGCTCCGACCGTGGAGACGGGCAGCGTGGCTTCGAAGACGTCTACCACCGCGACCATCAATGTTTCGGTGACCAATATCGGTTCGGCGGACGTAACGGGGTGGGCAATCCACTACGCAACCGCCGCCGATTTCGGCGATAGCGGGTATACCGATGCAACGACGACGACGGGAGACGAGTCCGATGCGTTTGATAGCACGCTCACGCTCACGGGCCTCACCTGCGGGACGCTCTACCACTACGGCTTCACCGCGGAAAATGCGGATGGCCAAACCGGTTTCGGCGACGATGCGACGTTTGCGACGTCGCCGTGCCCGGCCTCTTTTGACGGCGGCGACGGCACTTCGGAAAGTCCCTATCAAATCGGAAGCTGCGCCGAACTCACGCTCGTGAACGATCACCTCGATGCGTCTTTCGTACTGACCGGCGACGTGGACTGCAGCGAAACGAACCCGAGCGACCCGGACTTTGACGATGCGGGGTATTGGAGCGACGGGACCGGCTTTGTCCCTATCGGAAATATGAGCACGCCATTTTCGGGCACCTTCGACGGCGGCGACTATATGATTTCGGGACTCTACGAAGATACGGGCGGGGCCGCCGGACTCTTTGGATTTGTGAC
>CAYYYQ010000080.1:0-3835 GCA_964475915.1 uncultured Candidatus Saccharibacteria bacterium | reverse complement strand
TTTGGTGCCGCTCATCGGCCTTGCTTCCATCGCCGCGAAAGTGCTGCGCGACCGGTTGATGGTGCGGCTCGCCGTCGAGCATCCTTTGTATGCGTTTGAAAAACATAAGGGCTACGGCACGGCGCTCCACTACGAGCGCCTCCGGCAGCACGGCATTTCCTCGGTTCATCGGCATACCTATCTGCGTTCCTTTGCGGCGTAATGGTGCGGCAACAGAATGGCGCCTTCACTTTTTGCAGGGCACATGATAGGGTAGGACCTATGTCAATCCGAATGCGCCATACCCGCGGCCACACGAATAACCGCCGCTCCCATCACGCCCTCAAGGCGACCAGCCTCGTAAAGGACAAGGAATCCGGCAACCTCCGCCTCCCGCACCGCATCGACGAGGCCACCGGCACGTACCGCGGCAAGCAGATTTTTACGCCGAAATCAAAAGTCGCAAAAGCCGAGAAAGTGAAAGGGCCGGAATCAAAACTCCCGGCGGTTGACCGCCACGCGGATCACGAACACGCCGAGCAAAAAACGACGAAAGGATTCATGGGAGCCGTTGCGCGCTCCATGCGCCCGAAAGCTCGCTCCGGAATGGGCGGCGGCTCGGGCGGAAAGTAAAAAATACTTTATCCCCACGCGGCCCCGCTTTGCGGGGCCGCTTTCGTTTGGTACGCTTAGGGACAGTCAATAAGTTCCATGGCCAACAGACACCTTGCGCGCTCCGTCGTACTCCAAACCCTCTTCGAATGGGACACCATTGCTGCGCACAAAGACGCGGCAGCAGATATGCTCGCGCGCAACGCCGAAGAATTCGGGGGCGACTCGACCGACCGGCCATTCATGGAACAACTCCTCAAGGGCGTGCTCGCCAAGTGCGACGACCTCAATTTGATTATCGAAAAAGCGGCGCCGGATTGGCCGCTCGATAAAATCGCGCCGGTCGACCGCAATATTTTGCGCATCGGGCTGTACGAACTGTTATTTGCCGACCGTTCCCAAGTGCCGGCGAAGGTCGCCATTAACGAAGCCATCGAACTCGCGAAAACCTTCGGCGGGGAATCGTCGGGCCGGTTCGTGAACGGCGTCCTCGGCGCCGTCTATAAAGAAATCGGGGAACCCGGCAAGGACGAAATCGGGAAGAAGAAAATGGTGCGCCGCGAAGACCTGCCGATCGAACACCTCGCAGGCGCGGTGGTGTATGCGAAGCACGAGGGCCAATTGTACTGGGCAGTCGTGCACGACGTATTCGGCCACTGGACGCTGTCAAAAGGCAAAGTAGAAGACGGTCCGGACCAGGCGGGGACCAGCATTCCGGAAGCCGCCAAGCGCGAGATGAAAGAAGAACTCGGCCTCGACGTGGTCGTAGGCCAGAAAATCGGCGAAAACGAATACGTGGCGTCGCACCCGGAAAAAGGAAAGTACCGCAAGCACGTGACCTATTTCATCGCGGAATCGCCGTATACGGAAATCAATTTGAAGCAAACGGGCGGGCTCGACGATGCGCGGTGGTTCAAACTCCCCGACATTTTGGAACTCAATTTTTACGACGACCTGCTCCCCATCGTCACCGCCGCCGTGCAAACCCTCCTCGACCGCGCCCGCGCCGCAGAGCCGGTAGCCCAGCGCTAGCCCCTCGCCGAGCACTGGTCGCTCCGCTTCATCTGTTGTAGTGTTGACCTATGGATTTCAAGGAATCGGCGGCAAAGCTGGGGCTCGCCTTCAAAAACCTCGACCTCTTCCGCGAGGCCGTGACGCATCGCTCGTACCTGAACGAGCACCGCGAAGCGGTGCAGAACCATAACGAGCGGCTCGAATTCTTGGGCGACGCCGTGCTCGAACTTGCGGCGACGCGCTACCTTTTTGATAAATATCCGACGAAGCCCGAAGGCGAACTTACGGCGTACCGCGCCGCCCTCGTGAATACGGTGTCGCTTGCGGAGCAGGCGCGCCTGCTCGGCGTCGGCGACGCGCTGCTTCTGTCAAAAGGCGAGGCGCGCGACACGGGCCGCGCGCGCGACGTCATCCTCGCGAATGCTTTTGAAGCCATTACGGGCGCGCTCTATTTGGACCAAGGATACGATGCGGCCGAGGCGTTCCTTGCGAACAACCTTTTCCCCAAAATCGACGACGTCGTGAAAAACCGCGCATGGCAGGACGCCAAGAGCCGTTTCCAAGAACTCGCCCAGGATAAAAAAGGCGTAACGCCGTCGTATAAACTCATTTCTGAAACGGGCCCCGACCACGACAAGCATTTCACCGTCGGCGTCTATGTGGGCAGCGAAGAAATCGCGCAAGGAGAAGGAAAAGCGAAACAGGATGCCGAGCAATCGGCGGCCCACAACGCGCTCCAAAAAACGGGCTGGTAGCATAGGCGGGGAGACCAGGGTGGAAAATTCCCCGGTCTCCCCGGATCAAGCGTTGATTTGCATCATGCGCGTCCAGGTTACGTATAGGTACATCGCTTAGAACTAGGGAATCGTGCGTTCGGTTTCAGGAAATCGTTCGGGCCATCAAAAGAGGCGCGACGCCGCCTCGTGCGGGGAGTGTACCAGGGTTCCGATGAGGGGCGGATGAATCCCTCCAGGCCGGAATGAATACGGTATAATAAAAATGTAATGCTGAAACGGCTCGAAATTGCCGGATTCAAATCATTTGCGCGGAAAACCGTGCTCGATTTCTCGTCGTCGGTAACGGCGATCGTAGGGCCGAACGGTTCGGGCAAATCGAACGTCGCGGAGGCGTTCCGCTTTGCGCTCGGGGAACAGAGCATGAAAAGCATGCGCGGCAAGCGCTCGGAAGACTTGATTTTCTCGGGATCGCACGCAGCGCCGCGCAGCAACCGCGCGGCCGCCGCCATCGTGTTCGATAACAAAAAGAAGCAATTCCGCGCCGATTTCGAAGAAATCGCCATCGAACGCGAAGTTTATCGCGACGGTTCGAGCGAATATTCCATTAATGGGAGCAAGGCGCGGCTGCGCGACATCCAGGAGCTCCTCGCGGCCGCAAACATCGGAGAAACCGGCCACCACATTATTTCCCAGGGCGAAGCGGATCGCATCCTGCTCGCCAGCCCCAAAGAGCGGCGGGCCATGCTCGAAAACGCGCTTGGGCTCACGGCATTTGAATTCAAGAAAGAAGAAGGGAAGCGCAAACTGGAGCGCACGGAGGAAAACATGAAGCAGGTAGAACTTATGCGCCGCGAGCTCGCGCCGCATTTGAAGTTTCTCGCGAGCCAGGTGCAGAAATTGGAGCGCGCCGACGAATTGCGCCGCGAACTTTCTGAAACGGCGCATCAGTATTTCGGCGCAGAAGAAGCGTATCTTGCCGAAGAACGCGCGCGCGCCGAAGCCGCGCGGAGCGCGGCCGGCGAGCGCCTCGCGACGCTGTCCGCAGAGCTTTCCGACCTCGAGGGCACGTCGGGCGATTCAGAAGGATACAAAAAATCCGACGCGGTACGTAAAGCCGAGGGGGACCTCGAGCGGCTCGTAAACGAGCGCGCCGCGCTTTCCCGCGACATCGGAAAAGTAGAAGGCGCGCTCGAAAGCGCGAAGCGCCGGAGCCAAGAGGCGCCGCACGAAACGTACGCGAGCGTGCCGCGCGACGACCTTACGGCGCTCCGGGACGAAATAGAATCGCAAGCCGCGCGCGCCGGAGATTCGCTCGAAGCATTGCGCGCCGCGCTCGCGGGCATCCGCTCCACGGTGAAAGCGTTTTTCGAGCGCTTCGCGCTCCCCGGTGACGCGTACCTGAAGCAGGAAGAACAGGCCGTGTACCGGCTCGAACACGAGCGCGCCGCGCTCATGGAAAAAGACGCGCGCCTCGGCGTTTCCATAGAAGAATT
>CAYYYQ010000079.1:0-9159 GCA_964475915.1 uncultured Candidatus Saccharibacteria bacterium | reverse complement strand
TAACGAATGCGACTGTACCTTATAACTTGCGAACCTGCAAAAAGTCGAGCTCGACCGGAGTCTCGCGGCCGAACATGGAGACCATCCCCTTCACCTTGCCGCGCTCCTCGTCGATGTCGCCCACCTTGCCCTCGAGGTCCTTGAACGGTCCGTCGGCAATGACCACGGGGTCGTCCTTCATGAGGTCGATGGTGTGTTTTGCGACGTCGGCGCCCATGCGCTTCATGAGGCTTGCGACTTCTGCTTCATCCATCGGCACCGGCGTGACGCCCGACCCCACAAATCCCGTGACTCTCGGCGTATTGCGGACGACGAACCACGAGTCTTCGTCCACGACCATGCGCACGAGAATGTATCCCGGATAAATCTTCTCTTCTTCCACGACGCGCTTGCCGCCTTTGACGCGGATCTTCTTCTCGGTCGGGACGACGACGTCGAAAATCTTTCCTTCCATGCCCAAGGATTCGATGCGCTGCTTCAAGTTGCGCTCCACCGCGTTTTCGTAGCCCGCGTAGGTGTGGATGGCGTACCAGCGCGCGCTCGTATCGGCGCCTTCGGAAGAAAATTCGGGTTTGGACGTGATTTCCATACGCATCGAGTTAGAAATTGGTAACGAGGTAATTCACCCCCTGCGTGAATCCGTAATCGAGCAGCCCGATGAAAAGCGCGACAAACGCCCCGATGCCGATAAGGATGAGGGTATGCGCCACCGCGGTCCGGGTATCCGGCCAAACCACGTGGGTAAGTTCCGCGCGCACGTGCTTGAGGTAGCTGATGAGATTCATAAGGGTTATGGGTGGTTCCCAAATTAAAAAACCCCGCGGGGGTTCGTGTATGAGCATGATAGTACGGCTCGAATGAGGTGTCAATGCGCAAGAAGTGAATCCATCGCCTTCTGTATGCCCCGCGAACGGGAATGCGAAAGCATCCCACGATATGAGTGAATCATTGATTCAAGCGTTTCCGGTGTCATGACGCCAGTAGAAACCAGTTGCTTCGCGTGCCGGATGTTATTCATAATCCTACGCTTCGTACGCGTACGGAATACGCGGTGATGTGGTCGCACGACATAGCCGAGAAAATCTACTCCTTGAGCAAGGGCGCGAATCTCAAGCTTTCGCGGATGAAGCTCGAGCGATAGTTCAGTACGGAGGAATGCTGCGAGCGGAATAACGAGTGATTCAAGCCACTTCCGGTCATGCGACACAATGACAAAATCATCACAGTAGCGCGCGTAGAACCGCGCCTTAAGGACTCGCTTCGCAAACTGGTCGAGCGGATCAAGATAGGCATTCGCGAATAACTGGCTCGTGACGTTCCCGAGCGGTATACCTTTCTGTGCAAGACCTGGTTTCGTACAGCTAAAGCTTTTAATAACTTGTTGTATCAACGTAACCAGTCGACTATCGTGTACGCTGACCAAGACAATACGCTCGAGAATCGCGTGGTCGGCCGAATCGAAAAAACGGCGGATATCGGCCGAGAGCGCATACACCTTTCGTGTCCAGTTGCGACTTTCTTTCCTTGCGAACGCCTCAAGCGCTTTCACCCCAGCATGCGTCCCTTTCCCCAGTCGTGAGGAATACGAATGCGCGATAAATCTGCGCTCAAAGAGCGGCGCGATAACCCGATAAACTGCCTGGTGCAGTACACGATCGCGTACGGTAGCTTTGTGGATATGTCGCAGTTTTGGATCTTTGATATAGAATCCGACGTATGGCTCCGACTCCCACAACCCGCCCGCAGTTGCTCGTGAAGCGCAAAGATATTATTTTCGAGGTTTAGCGCGAATTCCTGCACATCCGCATTGCGAGCTTTGCCGCGCTTGAATTCTTTCCATGCCGCAAACAGATTCTCAAGCGAGATAGCCGTATGGAACAATCCAAGCTCCTCAACCCCCCCCCGACGCTCTCCAGGCTCCTGTAATTCATGAGATAGGCAGATTATATAATGAGCTGTATCGGGTTGGGGCAACGGTTCCGAAGCGTGATCGCTACGGTATCCACAAGACCGTTGAAGATGAGTGTCTCGCCGCCCTGCGGCTCGCCATACGCGCAGCGCTTGCGAAGAAGGGCTTTAAAGCGGACACCGTCCGGGAACTTTCCATACAAACGGAGGTCTTAAAGCATTTAGTCCGTTCGGCACACGAAACGGGGGTCGTCACTCTCCCGGTGTATGTGGAAGTGCAGAAACGCTTGCAGGAAATCAGCCGCATGGCCACGGGCTGGCTCAGGTACCTGGAACGGAGCGAGCCGCGCTGATGCGCGGCTCGTCTTTCTTCGGCACTTCTCGCGAGAACGGAGGTTCGGGTTCCGATTCGAAGTCCTGTTCCAGTTCACCCTGAACTCCCCACCGTTCCAGTTCGCGTTCGGCACGTTGCCGTCGGCGTTGCGGGAGCCGCGTGCTGCCGCGTGCCATCCGTGTCACCGAAAACGGAAATGCCGTTTTCTGCGTTTGTCCTGCGAGGCAGGTAACGATGTTGGGTCTGGCGCTTCGCGCCTCACCCATAAGCGCGTGACAGGCAGTTTCCTTCAAAAGATCCCAGAGGGAAACCGGGCAAACCGTTATCGTCGTGACCAACCGTACTTTCCTGTCACAGCGACCGATTGTAAAAGCCATTCTCGATTATAAAAAAGAACACGCCCAAGCGGAAGACCGCTTGGGCGTGAAGGGGGAAAGTATAAAGTGCGAAGGGTTACCGGAAAACCTCGCGAGAACGGAGGTACGGGCGCCTATACGAAGTCCCGTTCCAGTACACCCTGAACTCCCCACCGCGCCAGTACGCGAACGGCACGTAGCCGTCGGCGCCGCGGGAGCCAGAACACAGCGTGACGTTCGAGACATCAAGATGCGAACCTTTCTCCTCGAAATAGGCCAGTTCCAGGATGATGCGCTCAAGCAGCGTGATGCCTTTGTGCATCTTCGCCGCCAGGTCGTTCGCCGATTGGTTGGCGAATTCTTCGTCCGCTTCGATGCGGTCCCGCACCCACACGGCATATGACGCCGCCGGCATTCGATCGTTTGTCGGAATGGCACGGTCGAGATCCCCGGCACAGCGCCAGCAGGTGAACCGCTTCGCGCATGCCGTGTAGGCCGCGTTCATTGCGAGGCCCGCGAGCACCACGCTGAGCCGATAGCCCGTGAGTGCCGGCGGCGCTGGAACGGCGACCGCACGCAGCGCTTCAATGCCGCCCGCAGCCGCGAGTTCCTGCGGGAAGTGCTTCCCGTAGAATGCGACCCACGACTCGATGAGCGGACTGGTCTCCGGGATATCGGCCGCCCTGACGGCAGCGAGGATATCGGCGAGCTTGTCGACCGCGCTTGCATATGCGGGTTTCGCAAGAAGCGCGAGCGCTTCGGCGAGATTGCCCCCGCGCTTTTTCACAGCGGCGTCGAGCAGCTGTGCGGTGGTGTTGAAACTGCCCGCCATGCTGACGGCAGCATCGATTTTCTTGGCCATGACTTCATTCCTTCTCAAGGAACCTCTCCGAAGCGCCCCGTTGGCCCTTCTCCCAGATTCCACTCTATACTATACTTCTATGATTGCGATATGTCAAATAACACAAAACGGCCCAATGGGCCGTTTTTACGGATCGAACCCCGATACCTAGCGGATTTCGTAGGTCACGGATACCGTAACGCTGGTTTCGTTCTCGCCCATCGGAAGCTCGGGGGCCGGGGCGGTCGCCACGCTCCCGGCGGCATCCATGGCTTTGTACATGACCGGGCTTGGGTACCCGCCTCCATTTTCCGAGAAGCTCACCACTTTCCCGAGGTGCACGCCGAGCTGCTTGGCGAGCAGCTGCGCCTGCGTTTGGGCATCCGCAATCGCCTTTCCGCGCGCGGCGTCGTGCACGCTCGAGTCGTCGTCCACCATGAAGTTGGGGCCGGAAATATTCTCGACGCCCAAGTCTCCGAGGTCCTGGAGAAGCGCGCCCGCGTCTTCGGTTTTGCGGACTTTCACCTGGATGGTTTCCGCTACTTCGTATCCCACGATGCGCTCGTTCGCGGGAGGAAGATAGGCCGGGCAGAGAGTGCCGTTCCCCGCGCCGCACGGCGTTTGCTCGTACTGCGGCATCACGTTGTACGAGATGGTCGAAACGTCGGCGTCGTCAATGTGGTATTTCTTCACCGCGGCAAGTGCGGCGTTAGTTTTGGTCGTTGCTGCGGTCTGCGCTTCCGAAACGGACGCGCCGGTTTCCTGCACGGTAAAGTTGATTACGGCGATATCGGGCAGAGCCGCCGCCTTCCCCGTACCGGTTACCGTAATCGTGTCGGCTGCCGGCGCAGAGCCGATGTCATGCGCGCTCGCGATGGTTTCAATAAGGAGAAAGAACGCGAGCAAAAAGAGCACGGCAATAATGCCGGTGCGGATGACTTTCGAATCAGTAAGCGCGTCCCAAAAAGTGTTCATGGCGTAAGCAGGCAAATGAGTAAGGGGTAATCGCAGTATATCGCGCGAGCGAGCCTGCTGTCGGGTATGACGCGCACCGCTCCCCTTTCTTACGGCGTCGCGTCTTCGAGCGTACCGAGCATCTTGAGGAGCGCTTGGTGTTCGGGCAGATTATCCGGAATCAAATTGGCGTTCGTCCAATTCGCGACGTCCTGTTCTACGATGGAGAATTCCAAAACGTCGCTTTTGCGCGGGAGGAAATAGAGGGTAGTTACCACGCCCTCGAATCGTTCCGTCGTGATTTCGGAAAACGTGCGCGTGCCTACGATTTTCGGCGTGAACGCACTCATGCCTTTCGGCGGCATATCGGAGGGTTCGAGCGTCGCATGCGCAAGGATGGCCTCGTTGGTCGTGCTGCCCACGGGAACCGGGTAGGCATGGACGGTAATGGTCTGGAGCGCGTTGGTCGTACTTGCGGGCCGTACAAACGCACCGACCAGGGTCGGTTCCGCCCCATAGGCATTTTCATCGGCCGCATACCCGGCAGGAAGCGCGAACGAAATGCCGACCGAATCGATGGACACGTTCGGGAAGGGGCACACTGCGAATTCGCAGCTCGGCCCGCTTCTCCCCACCGTCGTACCATCGGGGCAAATTTTTGCCTCGAGCGTACACGCGGTTCCGGGCACATTCGTTGCGGGGTGCTCAAGCACGTTGCGGTACAAAAATCCCGCGAGCCCCAGGACGACGATGAGCACGATCCCGGCAAAAAGCGTCTTCATTCCTTGCATGGTAGCACTTCCCCGCCCGCCGCTCATGCGGCGGGCGGTTTCCGGAGCGAATCGCGGATGTCTTTCAGGACGCGAAGTTCTTCGCTTTCAACGGGCTTCGGGGCGGCTTCGGCCTGTTTTTTCTTGTGCGTGATGCGGTTCACCAACTTCACCATAAGGAAGAGCGCGAGCGCGATGAGAATGAAGTTCAGCACCGCCTGGAGGAAAATGCCGTACTGGATTTGCGCATCGCCAAGGAGGGTAACGGAGAGCGTGCTGAAATCATACCCGCCGAGGAGGAGCCCCACGATGGGCGTCAGGATGTTGGTCGAAAGCGAATTCGTGATTTGGCCGAACGACGCGCCGATCACGACGCCGATCGCCAAATCGAGCGCGTTGCCGTGAACGGCAAAAGTCTCGAATTCTTTGAAGAAATTTCGGATGGAATTCATAGGGGGCGACCTATGGGACTTGAACCCATAACCACTGGTACCACAAACCAGTGCTCTACCAATTGAGCTAAGGCCGCCATGCTCGCGCCGAGGCGTAATCGCGAAGGCGGATGCGCGTTTTTTATACCATGTTTGCCCAAGTATTTATAGCGTTAGCGGTACGAAGGCGTTTCGCGCGCAATGCCCGCGTGCTCGTTCGCGAGCCGCGCGAGAGCGAAAAGCAGCGACGAGAGCCGGTTCATGAACGCCTTGGTATGGGGCGTGAGCGTGCGGAGCCCCAAGTCTTCGAGCCCGACGACGCGGCGCTCCGCCCGGCGCGATATGGTGCGCGCGACGTCGAGGATGGCCGAGAGTTCTGTCCCGCCCGAGATAGTGAAATTCGTGATGGGCGGCAGCACGTTCTCGATCGCATTTACCGTGTCGCTCGCCCATGCGACTTTTGACTCTTCGACGTGTTTATCCGCGCCCGCAACTTCGGCCTGCACGATGAAAAGCTGCTCTTGGATTTCACGGAGTATCGTGGAAGTCTTGCGCGCTTCCCCATGCACCGTCACCTCGGGATCTCCGGCCCCGTTCGCGCGCACTTTTGCGAACCCTACGTACGAATTCAATTCGTCGAGCGTGCCCAAGGTCTCCGGAAGCGCGGACGCTTTTGA
Organism: uncultured Candidatus Saccharibacteria bacterium; assembly: GCA_964475915.1. Taxonomy (GTDB): domain Bacteria; phylum Patescibacteriota; class Minisyncoccia; order Phycocordibacterales; family Phycocordibacteraceae; genus C7867-001. The sequence continues at coordinate 2,888 of CAYYYQ010000079.1, read as the reverse complement.
AATGCGTTCCGTTGAATCGAACACCTTCGTCGTCCCGCCGTCGCCCTTTCCCGTGAAAAGCGCCATAGTGGAGTGATTTTATCACAGGGGCTTCGCGCGTTGACAGCCGCGAATCATGGAGCAATAGTGCATGCATGTTCAAGCGCTTTATGACCGGATTCCTCCGCGACGCCGGGATAACGGTAAACGGCCCGAACCCTTGGGATATCCAAGTGCACGACGACCGGCTCTACCGGCGGGTGGCGCTTGCGGGCTCGCTCGGGCTCGGGGATTCGTACCTGGACGGCTGGTGGGACGTTGCAGATATGCCGGCCATGCTCGTCCGCATCATGAAGTCCGGCGTCGACCAGAAAGTGCCGGGCCAGGAAATCGGACGATGGTTCATTAATACCCTGAACCACATCGTCAACCTCCAGTCGAAAAGCCGCGCGTTCATCGTCGGCGAAAAGCACTACGACATCGGAAACGACTTGTACGAAGCCATGCTTGACCCGACGCTCACCTATACCTGCGGGTATTGGAAGGATGCCAAAAACCTCGAAGAGGCGCAGCAGGCAAAGCTCGATCTCATATGCCGCAAGCTTAAACTCGAGCCCGGCATGAAAGTGCTCGACATCGGCTGCGGCTGGGGCAGTTTCGCTATCTACGCCGCGAAAAAGTACGGGGTGTCGGTCACCGGCATTACCATATCGAAAGAACAGGCGGCGCTTGCCAAAGAGAAGGCCGCGGGACTTCCCGTCGAAATCAAGCTCATGGACTACCGCGATATCCCCGCTGCTTTCCCCGGCCATTTCGATCGCATCGTATCGATCGGCATGTTCGAGCATGTGGGGCCGAGAAATTATCGCGAGTACCTCGAAGTAGCAGCGAAAGCGATGAAAAAAGACGGCATCTTCGTGCTCCATACCATCGGAGGCCACGAGGGCGGTACCGATCCGTGGATGAACAAGCACATTTTCCCGGGCGGCGTCATTCCTTCCCTGTCGAACGTCGCGGCGGCGGTGAAGGGCGTATTCATTGTGGAAGACCTCCACAACTTTGGGCCCTACTATGCGGAAACGCTGAAAGCATGGCGGGAAAATTTCGAACGCGGGTATGGGTCGCTCGACCACGCGAAGTACGACGAGCGGTTTTATCGCATGTGGCGGTACTACCTATGCGCCTGCGAAGCGAGCTTCCGCGCGCGCTGGCTGCAGCTTTGGCAAATCGTGCTTACCAAGCAGCGCGAGGGCGTCTACGAATCGGTGCGGTGATTGTCTTTGCGCGCACTTGTCGGTATAGTGGCGAAGCACCTGCCCAGGTGGCGAAATTGGTAGACGTACTACCTTGAGGTGGTAGCGCCCGCAAGGGCTTGGAGGTTCGAGTCCTCTCCTGGGCACATGAGGTCAAAAACAGCGCGTCAGCGCTTTGTGGCCAAGAAAGAAAATCCCCGCGATGCGGGGATTCTCTTTTATGCTGCGGCTTCGGTTTTTTCTTCTGCCGCGACTTCGGGCGCTTCCGGCTGCGGAGCCGCTTCGCTCGGCGTCTCTTCCGGCGCGGGAGTTTCGGGGACGGGTTCCTGCACCGATTCATCGGACACCACGTTCATCATGCGCATGTTGCGCAGCTGGCGGCGGACTTCTTTCGACGCCTTCTCGCGGATGAAATAGAGCTTGGCGCGGCGCATCTTGGCGCGGCGGACGATGCGGATGGATTCGATAGCCGGCGAGTAAAGGGGGAAAATCTTCTCGACGCCGATGCCCGACATGGTGGCGCGGACGGTGAACGTCGCGCCCGCTTCCGTGCCGTGCTTTACCGCAAGGACGAGCCCTTCGAAGTTCTGCAAGCGGGCCGTTTTGGTGACTTTTTCCTTTTTATCCGCTCCCTTGCCCTTCTTGTATTCGACGATTTTCTGGGCCACGCGCACCGTATCGCCCGGGCGGATGCCGAGCTTGGCGCGTTCCTCTATTTTGACCGGAGAAATGACTGCATTCATGTCGGGCTACTCTACCACACGCCTTATGCGGAGGCAATGAATTCGCTCCCGCCCGGGAACTGCCCGATGGCAGGGACGAATTCGGGCGGCACCGGAGCCGTGATGGCCACGCGCTTCCCCGAGGGAAGCGGCAGGTCGAGAGAATAGGCGTGGAGCCCGAGGCGGGAGAAACCTAGGTCCGCCGGATGATTCGGCGCGTAGAGCGTGTCCCCCACGATGGGGTGGTGAATGGCCTTCAAATGCACCCGGATTTGGTGGGTGCGGCCGGTTTCGGGCATGACCCTAAGGAGCGCGTGGCCTTCTCCTGCATCGGAAGCCACCACTTCGAATCGCGTGATCGCGTCTCGAAGGGTTCCTTTGGCCTTTGGTTGCGCCGAACGGAGCCGGAAATCCTTGCGCGAGCGCCCGATCGGGAAATCGATGACTCCTTTCTTTTCTTTCGGCACCCCGTACACAAACGCAAGATACGTTTTCTTAACTTCCCGATTTTGAAAGGCTTCCTTTAAAAAAGCATGCGCCGCCGGCGTTTTGGCGAGCACCAGCACGCCCGAAGTGTCGGCATCGAGCCGGTGCACGACGCCGGGCCGGGTAACTTCGGTGCCGTCTTTGAGCCGCTGGGTTTCACCCACCTCTTTCGACTCCGGATACTTCTCTGCAAACCAGTCCGCGACGGTTTCGTTTCTGTTCACGCCGTCGGCGTGCGTCAGCACGCCTGCGGGCTTTAAGACCGCGACGATATCGGCGTCTTCATAGAGGATAGGGAGCTCCATTCCCCTACCCTACGGCAAAGCAGCCGCTCCCGCTACCGGCTGGCTCGAAACACTCCATTAATCAAGTTTCTTCTCGATGCGCTTATACAGGGTGCCGGTAACCACAAGCACGCCAATGCCGAAAAGAAGTGGGACGAGCGGTT
>CAYYYQ010000078.1:0-2448 GCA_964475915.1 uncultured Candidatus Saccharibacteria bacterium | reverse complement strand
CGTCATTACCTATGTGCCGCTCCGGACCGAAGTGCCGTTCCGTGACTTCGCCCCCGTGCCCGCGGGAGCCATTACGCATGAAATCAAGCCGCGGGCGGCGCTCGATCCGTTTGCCGAAGCCCGCGCGGCGCAGGAAGCCGCGGGCGCCGAGAAAGCCGCCATCCTTATGCCCGGCCGCGCCTTCGACGCGGCCGGGACACGGCTTGGCCAGGGCGGCGGCTGGTATGACCGCTTTTTGTCCGCCGTACCGGCCGAGTGGATTCGCATCGGGTTCTGCTTTTCGCGCCAATTCTCCCCCACCCCGCTCGAGCGCCAGGAGTGGGATCAGGTAATGGACTTTGTCTGCGTCGTCGACGACAAAACAAAAGAAATGACCGTCTACGAGACGCACGCCCGTTAACCTGCTATAGTCGCCGCAATGCAGGTGAAGCCCATTAAAACGCGGGTGTTTAAGGAAGGCGAAGACTTGACCGCCTTTATTCGCGCGCACGTAAAGAAGCTCCCCGAGAAGTCGGTGCTCGTCGTGACTTCAAAAATTGTCGCGCTCGCGGAAAAGCGCACCGTGGTGATTGAGGACGAAATGACCCGCGAGCGGACGATAAAAGCCGAGAGCGATTTCGCCATCCGCACTCCCTATACCTGGCTCACGCTCAAAGACGGACTCCTCATGGCGAGCGCGGGAGTGGACGAATCAAATGCCGATGGGAAAATCGTACTTCTCCCGAAGAATAGCTACCGCGCAGCTGCAGCACTACGGAAAGCACTCATGAAAGCCTACGGACTTAAGGAGCTTGGCATCCTCATTCCTGACAGCCGGCTTTTGCCCCTACGCCAGGGTGCCGTCGGCGTCGCGATGGGATATGCCGGATTCAAGGGCATCCGCGACTACCGCGGAACCAAAGACATTTTCGGCCGCGTAATGAAAATATCGCGCACGAATACGCCAGACGGCCTTGCCTCGGCTGCAGTCCTCGTAATGGGCGAGGGCAACGAACAGCAGCCGCTATGCCTTATCACTGGCGCTCCCGTCGAATTTACGGAGCGCATCCGGCGCGGCGAAGTGATGATCGCGCCCGAAAACGACGTCTATCGGCCGTTTTTCGAAGGTCTCCCCAAAACCCGCCGGCTCCTACGGCGCGGCGAAATCCGGAAGTCTTCCCTTTCTAAAAAGCGCCGCTAATGGCGCGTGCTACCCTTTCCCCATGATCAGCGCCATCGCAGCAATAAGCGCAAACGACCGCGGGCTCGGTATGCGCGGCGACTTGCTTTGGAATATTCCGGAAGATTTGAAGCGCTTCCGCGAGCTTACCCGCGGCCACCCGGTCGTCATGGGCCGGAAAACGTGGGAATCGCTCCCGGAAAACGTGCGCCCCATGCCCGGGCGGACGAATTTCGTGGTGACGCGGCAAGCGGGATACGCTGCAACCGGCGCCACCGTGGTCACGAATATCGAAACCGCGCTTGAGATTGCGCCCTTGGCGCCGGGCGGCGAGGAAGTATTCGTGATCGGCGGCGGAGAAATATATGCAGCCGCGCTCCCCAAAACAGATCGCCTTTACCTCACCCTCGTCGACGGCATCAAGGAAGCCGATGTCTTTTTCCCTGAATATGCAGAGATGTTTACCAAAGTCATTGAACGGGAAGAGTATGCCGACCACACCCCGCCCTTTGCGTACCTTACGCTCGAACGCGCATAACAAAACCCGCCACATTTGGCGGGTTTTGCATTTCGCACCCTACATGTCGACGCTACTATTTCACGTCGACCCACGTATACTTTTCTGCTGAAAAGTTGCGCGGGCCCGCCTCGGCCTCATAAGGCCTGCGGCCCATCGACGTTTCTCATTTCACGTCGATGCCCATGGAGCGGGCGGTGCCTTCGATAATGCGCTCTGCCGCTTCAAGCGAACCGGCATTCAAGTCCGGCATTTTCTGCTCGGCAATGGCGCGGACCTGCGCTTTCGTGAGGGTGCCGGCTTTCTGAGTGCCCGTCTTCTGGGAACCCTTTTCAAGGCCGAGCGCTTTCAAGATAAGACGCGGCGCCGGCGGCGTCTTCATGATAAAGGTAAAGGAGCGGTCTTCGTATACCGAAAGCTCCACCGGAATGATGTCCCCCATCTTGTCGCGGGTCTGTTCGTTGAACTGGGTCACGAATTGGCCGATGTTGACGCCGGCGGGGCCAAGCACGGTGCCGATCGGGGGGGCCGGGGTGGCCTTCCCTGCAGGGACCTGGAGTTTGATTTTCTTAACTACTTTTGCCATGTGAGTGGAATGTATCGTAAATAATGGGCTGGGTCAATTTCCGCCTATATCTTTCGGACTTGGAGAAAGTCGAGCTCGACGGGGGTCTCGCGGCCGAACATGGCGACCATGACCTTCACCTTGCCGCGCTCCTCATCGATTTCGCCCACCTTGCCTTCGAGGTCCTTGAACGGTCCGTCGGCAATG
>CAYYYQ010000077.1:0-5094 GCA_964475915.1 uncultured Candidatus Saccharibacteria bacterium | reverse complement strand
GCGATGATTCCGAACTCGTCGCCATGGCGGAAGAAGACGTGGAGCGCATGAAGAAACGCCAGGCCGAAATCCTCTCCCACATACGCGACATTTTGGATAAAGAGAAAGAAGAGGCCGAGCGCCCGCGCGCGGTGGTGATGGAATTCCGCGCGGCTGCAGGCGGCGACGAAGCAAACCTTTTCGCGAAAGAGCTCTACGACATGTATCAGAAATACGCCGAGATGAAGCGGTGGAAGGTGCGGCTCATCGACGACCTTACTTTCGAAATCGGCGGAAGCAGCGCCTATGACGCGCTCCGCTACGAAACGGGCGTGCACCGCGTGCAGCGGGTTCCCGTGACGGAAAAATCGGGCCGCATACACACGTCGACGGCGTCGGTCGCCGTGCTCCCGATTCGCACGAAGCCCACCATCGAAATCAACCCCGCCGACATCGAAATGGAGTTCTCGCGCTCGGGCGGGGCGGGCGGGCAGAACGTGAACAAGGTGGAAACGGCCGTACGGCTCATCCATACGCCGACCGGCGTCGACGTGCGTTCTTCAAGCGAACGCAGCCAAAAGGCGAACCGCGAAAAAGCGATGGAAATCCTCGTCGCAAAACTCGAAGCGGCACACGAAGAAGCGGAAGCGAAAAAGAACGCGGCTGAACGCAAGGCGCAAATCGGCACCGGCGACCGTTCGGAGAAAATCCGCACCTATAATTTCCTCCAGGACCGCGTCACCGACCACCGGCTCAAAGAGTCTTGGCACAACCTCCCCAAAATCATGATGGGCGGGCTCGACCCCATCGTCGAGGCGCTCCAGGCCGCGGCGGCGAGCGGGGGAGTCGGGCCGGCAGAAGATGCCGACTAAGGCGCCCCTGGAAGGGCCTCGTTGCACCCCCGTGGGGGGCGTGATAGACTCTTTTCACGCATGAAAGCAGCAGAACAGGGTTCGGCCGTTGAGCGCCTCATGAAAACGGGGGCGCATTTCGCGCAGGCCCGTTCGCGCCGCCACCCGTCCATGAAGGCCTTCATCCTCGGCCAAAAGGCCAGGACGGAGATTATCGACCTCCAGAAAACCGATGCGCAGCTCCAGGCGGCAAAGGACGCGATGACCGCGCTCGCCAAAGAGGGCAAAACGGTGCTTTTTGTGGGCGGCAAGGCGGAAATCGCTCCGCTCGTCCGCGAAACCGCCGCTTCCATCGAAATGCCGTCGGTTTCGGGCCGCTGGCTCGGGGGCACCATTTCCAATTTCTCGGAAATTAAAAAGCGCATCGACCGCCTCGCCGACCTTACGGCAAAGCGCGACGCCGGAGAGCTCGGCCGCTTGTACACAAAGCTCGAGCGGGTGAAAATCGACCGCGAAATAGACCGTTTGTCGGAGCGCCTCGCCGGCATCGAATCACTGCAGAAACGGCCGGACGCGCTCGTCATCGTGGACGCCGCGCATGAAAAGCACGCCGCCAAAGAAGCCAAAGACGCGCGCATTCCCGTCATCGGCATCATGGGTTCCGACAACAACCTCAAAGACGCGGCGTACCCCATCGTCGTGAACGACGCGTCGCGCGAGACCGTGTCCCTGCTGCTCAAAGAGCTTGCGACGGCATTCCAGAACGGACGCGCGGCGTAACCGCGTCCCGTTTGCTATACTAGGGGTACTAGATAATCGTATTTTTTGCTATGGAAATCTCGACTGAAATCGTGAAGGAGCTGCGCGACCGCACCGGCGTGTCCGTGATGCAGTGCCGCAAAGCGCTCGAAGAAGCCGGGGGCGACGTGGCTAAGGCCGAAGTCATCCTCAAAAAGCGCGCCGGCGCGAGCGCGGATAAAAAAGCCGACCGCGAATTCGGCGCCGGCGCCGTAGCAAGCTATATCCACGACGGCAGCATCGGCTCGCTCGTGCTTCTTTCGTGCGAGACGGATTTCGTCGGACGCAACCCGGACTTTGTCGCGCTCGCGCGCGACATCGCGATGCAGGTCGCCGCGAACGATCCGAAATATCGCTCGATGGAGGACATCCCCGCCGATGCCATGGACGCGGCGAGCGCCGTACTCTCCAAAGAAGTTGAAGGGAAGCCCGAAGACATGAAAGCCAAAATCATGGAAGGCAAAGTGAAAAGCTACTTCCAAGACCAGGTGCTGCTCGATCAGCCGTTTATCAAAGACGACGCAAAGACCGTCCGCGACCTTATCGCTGAGGGGGTGCAGAAATTCGGTGAACGCATCGAAGTAACCCGCTTCGCGCGCTTCTCCGCACGCTAATGGCGTACGTCGCATTCATCCTCGCGAGCCTCGTCCTGTTCTTCGGATTTCTGCTGCTCACGAGGGCCGAAGAACACCGGGGCGTGCGGGTGCTGGAAAAGCGCCGCGCCGCGCTCGATAGGGAGACGGAGCGCGTCGCCGCGTTTATGCATCGAACGGACATGGCTGGCGCGCTCTACGACGGCGTGCGCGCGCTTTCTGCTCGCATGGTGCACGATATCACCCACGCCGCCCTCCTAATCGTGCGCTTTATCGAACGGCTTCTCACGCGCGCGATACGCACGCTCCGCGAGCGCCGCGCGCACGCGCTGCCGACGCGCGGAGCATCGCCGTTTCTGTCCGCCATTTCCGGGTTCAAAAAGGAACTTCGGGGCGGCGCGTCAGACAAAGAAGCGAAAGAATAATGCGTTCGGTTTCTCTGGCCGGGGTAGCTCAGTTGGTTAGAGCAGCTGTTTTGTAAACAGCAGGTCGTCGGTTCGAATCCGACCCCCGGCTCATTTATTTCGTCGCTGGGGTCGTCGTTGCGGGCGCAACCAGCGACCCCTTCGGGAAGTCTTTCTCGAGGTCCTCAAGGGAAGTAAATCCGTAATGCGACTTTCCCTGAATAATGAAGGAAGGGAATTGCGGCATTACCTGGTCCACGGAAATGAGGGTCTTGAGCGCCCCCAAATCGAGGTTGTAATCGAATGCGTACACCCGGAGCGCGGGGTAATTTTGGCGGAGGTAGGACAGGGCCGCGCCCGCGCGGTCGCAGTCCGCGCAGTCTCCGGCGTTTGAATAGAAATAGAGGACGGTCGTCGGCTTCGTGCCGCAGGCATTCGCGAGCTGCTTCGTCACGAGGTAATCGCGGATTTCAAGCAGCGAATACTGTTTCTTAAGCAGGACGACCTGCGGGTCGTTGGTGCCGAGCGCGCCTTCGGTATACGACAGCCGGTCGCCGAGGTCGTTGAGTTCGGAGGTAAGCTCCGTACCTTCGGAGGCGTACGAACAGGGGGCCGATTCGAGCAGCGAGAACTGGGTGTCGAGGGACAGCGTATCAATGGAGAGCTGGTCTTCGATGGCGTTCAGTTCCGCGACGCGCTCGCGGTTCAAATAGCTTATGGAGTAAAATACCGTGCCCACGATGAGGATGGTGATGAAAAGCGCGATAAGCGCGTTGCGGGTGGTCATGGACATGGGCGGACTCTACTATACCGGACGCATTATTTCCAGCGGCGCTTGGTTCCCGTGACGACGTCGGCGGTGGCCCGCATGAGCCAGAGCGGTGCGATGAATCCATACAAAAGCACGTACGCGATGAGCCCGTGCATGAGCGACGCGGGCGTGCCGGAAAGCCGCTTGCCGACGGTAATGAGGCCAAGCGTGGTCGTAATCGTAATGGCCGCAAGAAGGAGGTAGAGGCTGATGGGCAGATAGAACCAATCGAAGGTCGGGAGGTGGTGCGGGAGGGAAAAGGAATAGGGGATGCCTTGGTGCACCAGGTACGCATGCACCGCGCGCTGGATAAAGAGCGTCCCCGATACGAGAAAGAGCACCATGCCGCTCCCGATAGCCATAATGCCGATGGGAAGCACGATAATGCCGAGGGCGCCGTAAGCGCGATTTCCCACAAGGTCCCAATACTCCTGGGTGACGTTGCGCAAAAAGCCGCTGGTCCAGCGCGTGCGCTGCTTGACGAGCCGGAACACGCTCCGCGGCGCCTGGGTATACACGCGGGCGCGCGGCGCGTTGTCGATAAGGAGCCCGGCGCGCTGGATGCGGAGCGCCATTTCGAGGTCTTCGGTTTGATGGCCGTACTTAAATCCCCCTAAAGAAAGAACGACGTCCCGGCGGTATATCGAGAAAGGTCCCGGCGTTACGTAGAGCCCGTTCACGGTCGAAAGGGCGTGGCGGAGCGTAATGCCGAAAATGTATTCGGCGTTTTGCATGTGCTGGAGCAGGTTTTTCGGCTCGTGGACCGACATGGCGGCGGTCGACGCCGCAACGCGTTCGTCGTCGAAGCACGGAATCATTTCGCGGAGCGCGCCGGGGTCGACGAACGAATCGGCGTCGAGGCACCCGACCAAATCGGCGTTCGTCGCCGCGATGCCGGCGTTCAGCGCCGAATGCTTGCCGCCGTTTTCTTTGTGAATGACGGTTACGCGCGGGTTACCTTTGTAGGCATCCATTACCGCGGCGGTGCCGTCGGTCGATCCGTCGTCGACGAGGATGACTTCTAGTTTGTCTTTCGGATAATCGAGCGCGAGGAGCGACTCTGCGGTATGCGCGAGGGTCCCTGCTTCGTTATAGCAGGGCACAACGATGGCGACGGCCGGCGTTTTGTCGCCCGGCATGCGATTTCGCGCCCGCCGGGCGGGCGCGGAGAGCATGGTGACGAGGACGAAGGTCTCGTAAAAAATCGCCACGAAGAGAAAGGGGTATGCCAGCACTTCCGGACTCATTACCGAATTATAGCATAATTTGCTATATTTTTCTTATGCAGGAGCCCGGCCGCCTTCACCCCATGACCATCGCGATACGCGACATCGCGGCCATATTCGGCCGCATGGGGTTTGGGATTGCGACCGGCCCCGAACTCGAAGACGAGTGGCACAACTTTACCGCGCTCAATGTGCCCGAAGACCACCCTGCCCGCGACATGCAGGACACGTTCTGGGTAAGGGACCCAGAACGTGGGAGGTCGCCGCTCGGCGACAATGGCGATGGTGTTGCCGATAAACTTCGCGTGCTCCGCACCCATGCGACTTCGGTGACGATTCGCGAGCTCGAGAACATGGCCGCACGCGGAGAAACGACGAAGCGGATGATCAATCCCGGAAAAGTATTCCGCAACGAAGCGACCGACGCGACGC
>CAYYYQ010000076.1:0-5880 GCA_964475915.1 uncultured Candidatus Saccharibacteria bacterium | reverse complement strand
ATACGTTCCGTCGGGGTTCACAATGCGATACCCCGGCGCCGATCCTTCAGGATTCACCACGTTCACCGGGTGGTTCGCGTTCGCGGCAAACCGCGCGGCAGCGCGCCACTGTTCTTCATAGGTATTCGTGCCCGAGGGTCCCGTGCCGTACACGGTAAGGCCGCCGTCGTGGCCCATAAAGATAATGGGGTGCTGGATTTCTCCCGCGTGCGGCTCGATGAGCGAGGCGAGGCTGGAATCAACGGGCATATGCGGCGCGTCCTGTATCGCTTCCGCTACCGTTCCCGGCGTTATGCCGCCCGAGGCGATGTGGGCTTCGAGTGCGGAGCGGAGCGATTCTATTCCCTTTTTTGCGACGGGTGCCGGATTGGACTCATGCGTATCAACGAATTCTCGAAGCGTTTGCGCGCCTCGTAGAGGAGCCGGGGCGGCATCGCCCGCGGGCATGGCGTTCGCCGCGGCTGCTGATACTCCGGCACGCGGTTCAGCGTTCCCGCTGATAAAGTCCTCTAAGTTCTGTGCGCCCCCCATTGGGGATACGGGGGGCTTAGCCACGGCGTCCGTAGCACCAAGGACGGGTTCTCCCATGGTTGGCTTCGCGTCGAGCGTGCCGGGAGTGTGGTGATGGAGGTTCAGGTCTTTCGTAATGAGCTGTTCGCTCGTCGGAGACGGGATGGCGTGTTGCGGTGGAAGCGATGCGGATTCCGCAGGCGTATGCGCCGCAAGCACTTCCGGCACGCCGCCCTTCGGCGTAAAGACTATCTGCCCCTGCTCGTTTATTTCGACTTTGTCGCCGACATGCATAATCGGGTGCTTTTCCAGAAGTCCGAATTTGGAAGAAAGCACGTGGGTCCTCGTGGTGAGAAACTCTCGGACGTTCGCCGGGGCCTTGCTCGGGTCTTTATACAAACCACGAAAAGCGGCTTTGGCCCGCGCGAAAAGTTCGTCCGAACCGCTTCCGTCCTCTTTATCGATGACTGCGCCGTACGGCTGCGTAGGGTATCCGTTGGCCCCCAGCTGCGGAGGTTCGGAAAGCGTTGCGTGTTCAACCGCACCCGACATCGATTGAACTGGACTACTGAATGCAACGCGGCTTTCAGAGATCGCAGGGGGCGTAGAAGCCAACTGGCCGGTTGGAGAATCGAAACCAGGAGCTTGAGCCGTCACGTCACGCGCAGCGACATCGAGGGGCGCTGTGCCAGAAGCGTGGTATTTGAGGGCAGAAACATCCTGTTCTTGATTCGAGACCCCCGTCTCATTCAGTGGTGTGGTTGGTGTCATTACGGTGGATATCGCTGCTGGTGGCGCGCTGATATCATGTTGCGGCAACAGTGAATGCCAACTAGAAGCGACACCCTCGGTACTGTAGTGTCCCAGCTTCTCTAGTGCCCAACCAGTGGCGCCGTCGCCCACCAAAAATCCGACAATGGCGGCGCTTGCGTGTTTTGCGACCGACGCTGCACGGCTCCGTTCCGCGCCGGATGACTGCTCCTTATTCGCAATGCGCTTTTCAATCAGCGCTTCGACCGCGGTGTAGGACGCAAGCCCGGCCAAAATTTTGCGCGATACGATGGCCGGCGTCAGGATTGAGGTGAGGCTCGCTGCTGCCGCGGCGCCTCCCGCGACCCAGGCCACGCCCGCGCCCGTGGCGAATGTCATCGATACGGCCAATTTCTTTTCTAGCGGAAGCGCTCGGTACCAGTTTCCGAGGTTTTGAAGGTCTTTGTAGAACTTTCCGAGCTTCTCAGAATTCGACTTTTCCTTATCGGCAAAGTAGGCGGCGTACGCTTTTGCTTTCTCTGCCCCCGATGCAATGGTGCTCCCGGTTTCGCGGTAATTCACCGCGGCGTTCTTAAGAAACGCAGCGCCCTTCCCGTATTCTTTTGCAGTTTTCAGGGCAAGTTCCGCCGAACGCGCGGCAAGGTTCCCGACTAGCTTGGCAGCTCGCCACTGCCGCATCGATTCTATGGCGGCACGCAGGCCATTTTTCCTTTCCTCCCGCAAGGGATCGGCTTCTGTGTATGCATGATGCTCTTCCTGGCCAGGAGTACCGCCGGCAGGTGCCAGGTCTTCAAATTCTGCGTCACGGGCATGTGCGCGCATGTGACTCCACTCCTTATCGTTCAGCGGCTTCTGGGGAGGAATTTCTCTGCTTGATTTCCCAAACATAGACAAATTATGACAGATACCGCGCGCGAATCATATCCTCGATCTGTGTACGGTCGCGTCCATACGTGAGATACGAAAGTTCGCGCAGGTCGTCGACTTGCGAGGGATTGCCGGGCGAGGGCGGCGCGGTTTTGATGTTGAACGGCTTTTGCGGCACGCCGTTCGCAAGGAGCCGCACGTACGCATTGAAGTTCTCGATATTAACGAAATCAAGCGCGCTGAAGACCGGCGCGAATTGCTTGGCGAAATATTCTCCGTCTTCTTCGCCGACGCGGAATACGGCCATGGACCCCACGTTGCCGAACACCGCGTCGCGGATTTTCTCGTCGATTTGCGCGAGGAATTGGTGCGCGATGTTGAGCGAGAGCTTATATTTGCGGGCTTCCGAAAGGATGCCCGGAATGGAATCAGTGGTGATGTTCTGGAATTCGTCGATGTAGAGGTAAAACGGCGGATAGTCGGCGCGCGGATTGTCCGCGCGCGAAAGCGCCGCCATAAAGAGCTTCCCGACGACGATGAGGCCCAAAAGGTTCGCGTTCCGCTCCCCGAGCCGCCCTTTCGAAAGGTTTACGAGCAGGATTTTCTTTTGATCCATGACCTCCCGGAAATTAAACGACGATTCCTGCTGGCCGACGATGGGGCGCATGAAATCGTTCGCCGTAAAGTCGTCGAATTTGTTCGTGATGTAGGGCACGATATTTTCGAGCGACGCTTCCCCGCCCGCCTGGGTCGCGATTTCCGTCCAAAATTGATTGATGACCGGATTGCGGCTCCGCGACAATTTCAAATCGCGGAACGCTTTGTTGGCGAGCACCCGCGGAATGTCGAGCATGGTCGAGCCGGATGCCGGGTCTTCCATAACGAGTATGGTCGCGTTGCGGAAGTACTGCTCGAATGCCGGCCCCATGCTTTCGGGCACGTCGCCATACAGGCGCTTGAATATCGAAAAGAGTTCGTTCACGACGAAGGTCTTTTGTTCCGGCCGGCCGGCGTCGTATTCGAGCATGTTCAACCCGAAGGGACGCTTCACTTCCGCCGGGTCGAAATAAATCACGTCTTCGTACCGCTCGGGCGGGACGGCGGCCAAAAGGTCGAGTATGTCGTTGCCGTGCGGGTCGATGAAGCAAACGCCGTTGCCTGCCTTCATGTCTTGCATGGCGAGCTCTTTCATGAACACCGATTTGCCGGTGCCCGTCTGTCCGACGACGTAAAGGTGCCGCATGCGGTCTTCGGGACCAAGATAGGCGGCCGTCTTCTTGCCGCGGAACTCGTTATTCCCGAGCAGCGTGCCGTGCGTCGGGAGCCCGAGGGGCGCCGGCGCCGCCGTGAACCGCGATTGTTTTAATTGCGGCGTTGATTCGATGCCCTCCGGCGGGAAGTGGTAGAGAGTCGTTACTTCCCGCAGGGAAAGCGGCATGGGCCGAGCATCGGGCAACCGATAGGTGTAGTCATGGAAAAGCGCTGCCGCTCCGCGCGCAGACGGCCGCGCAAATGCAATCCGGTTGCCGAGCGTGTTGCCGAATTGATTGAACGCGGCTTCGAGGTCCATAAGGCCGGCCGACGCGCGCGACGCATCGCTCGAGGAAACGACGATGCGGAGCGTCGCGCTCACGATAGGGGCGGCGAGCTTCTTTTCCACGGCTTCGATGTCGGCCTTGTTGGCTTCGGTGCGCCGCTGGCGTTCTTCGTGCTCGTCTTTCGACGATTTGCTCGCCCCGAACAGGAAGCTGCCGAGCTCCTTAGCCGCTTCCCCGGCGAATGTTTCCGGCGTGTTGAGCGCGTCGCCGCGGTGCTCGCCTTTCCGCAGTGCCTGGAGCACCTTGCGGTAGTGCTGCACGTAGCGCTCTCCCGCCGGCTCGAGAATGATTTGGAGCGCCGCGCCCTCGCCGTCCGCCTCCATTTTGGCGAACGCATTCAATATGGCGTTCAAGGGGTCGTAGTCAAAATCGTGATAGTCCTTCAAGGGAAGCATCGGCTTTTCCGCAAGCCGGGCGGTCGAAGCGGCGGCCATGCCGTCTTCGACGAAAATGTTGTAATCGTTCGGCTGAACCGTGAGGTGCGCCGTGGGGAAAATGGCGAGCAGCTGCTTTTCAAAAAGGTCGCGCTTGTGATTCGGGACCGAAACGTAAAACAAAAGGTGCGGCCGGTCGACCGGCACCGCGAGCTCCATGGAAAAATACGAGGGCTCGGACGCGTCGGCGTTCCCCACCGAAAGCATTCCCGCGTAAAATTGCTCCATCGCGGACACGAGTTCTTTGAGGGGCTTTGCGCGGCTGCCTTGCGCGTCTTCGCCTTTGGCTTCGGGGAGCGCGACTTCATAGAGCGTCATGTGGAGCGCTTTCCATGCCGGCTGCTTTTCTGAGAATCCGGGCACGCTCATGCCCGCGGCGACGTACTGCACCAAAAAGCGGTGGAAATCGTCGGAAATATGCGGGCTCGCGAGCTTGTCGAGAACGGCGAGCGCGTTTTTCACGCCTTTCGTTTCCATGATGCCGCGCAGTTCGTCGATGGTGGCATCGCTGTCGTCGGGGTCGAGATTAAGGGCAAGCGCGCTGGCTTCCTGCGCCGGCAATTGGTAGTGGGGCGTCAGCAGCGCTTCGCTCGGCTGGATGCGGTGATGCACGATTCGCTCGTCGACGAGTTCCTCGCGGGGCCGCGCTTCGTTTGCCGCCGCGAGCTCGCGCTCTTTTTGCGCGACCTGCTCCCGCAAATATGCGAGCTCTTCCTCTGGCGAGGAAAGCGGCTGTACCGGCCCTTCCATGTCTATCAGTATAAAGCACGCCGCGCATTCTGCGCGGCGTGGAGTGGGATAAAAAATGGCGCGCAAATCCTGGTGAAAGGACGTGCGCGCCAGTGGGAAGCTATTCTGCCATGCCATATTTGTGCTGCATCTCTTCCAAGGTCATGCCGAAAATGATTTCGGGGGCCTTGCAGTAACGCACCGAAGTAGCTTCGATCAGTTCTGCGGGAAGCCTGATCGCCGATACCCGTTGCACGTCTTCCTCTTTTTCTGGATCGAGGTGGTTAATGCCGTAGAGCTTCCGCGTTTCAATGCGGAACGGCTCTTTGTCGTACCCCAGCACCATCTCCCCCGGCGTGCGCCGCAGATACTCGGCGAAAGCGATGATGCGGGATGAGTCCGGCGTCCCCACTTCATCCCCAAGGATATAGCGGTTCGGATTGCCCCGCCGACAGCCGACTTCGTACTTGGTGTCGCCATAAAACCCACGGCCGTTACCCTCGGCGATGGAATTCATGACATCGAACGCATTCATCGAGAACTCTTTGATACCCGTATGCTTCCCAATGAATGCCTCCGTGCTTTGCGGCACGTCGTGACCGGTCTGAGCCTTCGTCGTGACCGTGAACAGCGCTTCCGGCAACCGGTCTCCTGGGGCAAGGCCATTCGGAAGTTTTACGCCATACACGATGCGCTCGACATTGGCAGGGTCGGAATATTGCCGCGCTGCGGATCCCAACAAGAGGCTGCGCGGTATGATTTCGCCGGCGAGCATGTCGAGCTCTTCAACGATAGTCAGGCGCTTGTGCAGGACGGGATGGTCCCGGAGATGAGTGTCGAGGAAATCGTCAATCGAGCGGCCATAGGCCACCAGATCGGTTTCGATTCCGCGCCAGCCCATCTCGATTTTCATCGCCGTGGACATGGTGTTCAAGACCTCGCCTTTACGCGGAATGCGGTCGGTGAAGACA
>CAYYYQ010000075.1:0-7466 GCA_964475915.1 uncultured Candidatus Saccharibacteria bacterium | reverse complement strand
CCTTCCGGAATGCGGACGACCACCCGTGAAGACCAGTCTCGCGTCGACATGAGAGCCCATCCTTTTCCTGTCGTCCGCCCCATGCGAACGCCCAACGGCAAAATACAATGTATCGCGTAGAGCGTCAAATTGCGCTATGCTTTCTCCATGCACTCCTTTTGGCAGCGGCTCCCGCGGCCCTTTTTTGTCCTCGCGCCCATGGCGGACGTAACGGATCCCGCATACCGCGCGCTTATCGCGCGCATTAAAGCGCCGGACGTCACCTGGACCGAATTCGTGTCGGCCGACGGCTTGTATCACACCGTCGAGAAAGGAAAATTGAAAAACGAAGAAAATCCGCTGCTTCGCGATTTGCAGTATTCGGAAGCAGAACGGCCCGTGGTTGCGCAGTTATTCGGCAGCAATCCCGACACCATGGCGTACGCCGCAGAGCTCGCGGCGAAATTGGGATTCGACGGCATCGATATCAATATGGGATGCCCCGATCGTTCCATCGAGAAGCAAGGCGCGGGCGCGGCGATGATTAAAACGCCGGAAAAAGCGCGCGCCGTCATTCCGGCGGCGAAAGACGGCGCGGCAAAAGGAAGGTCGGGCGGACTTCCCGTATCGGTAAAGACGCGCATCGGCTACAACCAGGAGGCGATGGATGAGTGGCTTCCGGTGCTGCTTGAGACCGATCCCGCCGCGCTCACCGTGCATCTGCGCACCCGGAAAGAAATGTCTCTCGTGCCCGCGCATTGGGAATTCATGCCGCGCATCGTCGCGCTCCGCGATAAACACAATCCGGGCGTGCCCGTGATCGGGAACGGGGACATTAAGGATAGGGAAGACGCAAAAAAGAAAATGGAAGAAAGTGGCTGCGACGGCGCCATGCTCGGCCGAGCGATATTCGGGAATCCGTGGGTGTTTGCGGGGCGAAAGCCGGAGGACACGCCGCCCGCGGAGCGGCTCGCGGCGCTCGTCGCGCTCGCGCGCGGATTCGAGGAACTGCGGCCCCGGAAGTCATTCCACATATTGAAAAAGCACATCAAGGCATTTGCGACCGGATTCGACGGCGCGGCAGAACTCCGTGCAAAGCTTATGGAAACGGAGTCCGCCGAAGCGCTCGCGCAGGTGGTGTCCCAGCATCCGCTATAATAGACGCATGGCCCATCAGTCGCTGTATCGCGCATACCGCCCGCAGAAATGGACCGAGGTTTCGGGCCAGCCCCAAGTCACCGAAGCGCTTTCGGAACAGATCAAATCCGGCAAGGTCGGCCATGCGTACCTATTTGCCGGGAGTCGCGGGCTCGGGAAAACCAGCGTCGCGCGCATTTTTGCGCGCGAGCTCGGCACCACGGAAAAAGACCTCTATGAAATAGACGCCGCGAGCAACAACAGCGTGGACGACATCCGCGCACTTTCCGAAAACGTGTACACGCTTCCGTTCGAGTCGAAATACAAAGTCTACATTCTGGACGAAGCGCACATGCTTTCAAAAGGGGCATGGAACGCTTTTTTAAAAACGCTCGAAGAGCCGCCCGCGCACGCAATGTTTATTTTGGCGACGACGGAACTCACCCGCGTGCCGGAAACGGTGCAGAGCCGCTGCCAGGTGTTTACGTTTAAAAAACCGACCCGCGCGGGGCTCGCGAAAGTCGTGGCGAGCATTGCAAAGAAAGAGGGGCTCGCGCTTGATGCAGGCGCCGCCGATCTCGTCGCGCTATTGGCCGACGGGTCGTACCGCGATGCGCTTTCGATACTCGAGCGCGTCGCCGCGGCTTCGGGCGACGCGAAGCTCACCCGCGAAGAAGTAGAGAAAGCGACCGGCGCTCCGGCGCGGTCGCTTGTGGCCTTGCTCGTGGCCGCGCTTTCGGAAGGAAATGCCGATGCCGCGCTCGCGGCCATCCGCAAGGCGGACGAAAGCGGGGTAGACCTGCCGCTCTACCTTTCGCTCGTCCTCGATTACTTGCGGGCGGTGCTCTTGGTTCGCTACGCGCCCGACCTCCGCGCATCGCTTTCCGAGGAATTGGGGAGCGACGAATACGGAGAAGTCGAATCGCTCGCCAAAGGGGGCAAGATAACGTACCTCGTACTGAAAACGTTTCTCGACGCCATGCCCCGCATGCGGTACGCGAGCGTTCCCTCGCTCCCGCTCGAACTTGCAGTCCTCGAGCTTTTCGGCAAGGATTAGCACGTGCGCCTATTTGGGGGATCGTCTAACGGTAGGACAGAGGCCTTTGAAGCCTTTAATCTTGGTTCGATTCCAAGTCCCCCAGCCAACTCGTGCGAGGTTATCGCGCACGAGACGCATGCTTAGCAGATTTGCAAGAAGCGATATAATAAGACCATGGAATTAGTACCAGAATCATTCGTTGTTCCTGAGTCATTGGAAACTCCTGACTTTAGAATTCGAGAACTCACTTTCAAAGATGCAGAACTCGACTATGAGGCTGTTATGTCGAGCATTGATATCATTAAGAAGACGCGGGGAGGAACATGGCCCTCTCCAGACCTTTCGTTTGAAGATGACCAGATTGATCTCGCTTGGCATCAACGAGAATTTGAGAATCGCACATCTTTTGCATATACGGTGATGTCGCTTGATGAGAAGGAATGTCTAGGATGCCTCTATCTGTATCCCCCTGGTTACCGTGGCGATACAACCAAAGATGCGAATGTCGATGTGAGTTTCTGGGTTACGCAAGACGCGTATGATAATGGTCTATATCCAAAATTATTCGCAGTGATTGAAGATTGGCTTACTCAATGGCCGTTTCAGAAGATTGGTTACTCGAACACAGAGCTTCCGGAATACTAGGAATCCAAAGCGCCCGGACGCGTCATCTTTGTAAGTTAAAACATAGCCAAATGGACTAAGCAGGGCTTGGTATCTTGGGGTTCTAACCCGAGACGGCCAGCCAACTCGAGCTAGGGTATCGCGCTCGAGATGCGTAATCTTAAAATAAGAGAAACCCGCCGCCAACGTGGAGACAGGAGTCTCTTTATTGAACGACGGGTGTGTTCCGTTTCTTATTCTTAATGCCGAGGAGGCGGAAGCATAAGTTTTGTTGGCAGGAACTTCGGCATGGTATCTCGAGAACGGCCTCGAGGATGCCTCTGCCCGAACCAATAGCTCATGTGCTGTAGCGATTCCTCAACTGGCCCCTTCCAACCAGCACTAACACGGCCTGAGTAAATGGCGCACGCCTCATGTGAGCCGTCTCCAAACTTCCTCAGGGTGCAATCCATGTTGGTGGGGAATGAGTCGTGTAGTCGTGGTACATGAACCGCGCCGACGAAATTGTAATAACGAAGGCTAACTACAGTCTTTTCATCGATGGGTTTATCGGTGTCTAACCTATCAACTTCTTTCTCAGGTCCACCGTATTGAGTCCAAAAGACCCACCGTACACTTCGATCGCTGAAGTGGTGACGGAGCGCCACCATAGTTGCATTGAAGGCAAGCTGCTCAAGAGCTGTTACTTTATGAAGAACGGTCATTGGTCATCCTTTCCGCTTGGGAGTCCCGACCTGGGAACCACCGCTCGTGTGGCTCGGTTACTTAGCCCCCTTTTGGGTCAGATGTCAAATTGGTTCGATATGGTTCGAACCCGAGACGGCCAGCCAACTCGTGCGAGGTTCGGACTCGAATGTTTCGGAGCAGCAAGGGCTCTCTTCAGGAGATGTGTTATAAGTTATCATTTACACCATGAACGACTGCATATTCTGCAAGATAATCGCCGGGGAGGTTCCGGCACATAAAATCTACGAGGACGAGCATACTCTTGCCATATTGGACGTGCAGCCACTTAACCCTGGGCATGTACTCGTGCTATCGAAGATGCATGAGGCTGACTTCTTTAAATTAAACGACACGGAATACCAAGCACTGTCTGCTACCTCAAAGATAATCGCGGCTCTTATTGACGAGAAGATACAACCGACAAAAGTTGGTCTTGCCATCGCAGGCTGGGATGTTCCCCATGCTCATGTGCATGTCTTGCCTATGTATGATCGTTTAGACATAACTTCCAAATCGATAGTTGAGGGCACAAGAGCCACCCCTACGGAATCCGAGCTGGCGGAGGTTGCGAATCGTTTGAAGATATAAAGACTGCTGCACGAGACGCATCGCTTAGAAAAATCAAATAAAGCGATATACTTAAAATATGGAAGTGTATAAACCTACGTCTCAAGAGGTGGAGACGAAAGTAATTCTATATATGGCGATGACTCTTAATGGGTATATTGCCAAAGAGAATG
The DNA here is from genome assembly GCA_964475915.1 of uncultured Candidatus Saccharibacteria bacterium. Classification (GTDB taxonomy): domain Bacteria; phylum Patescibacteriota; class Minisyncoccia; order Phycocordibacterales; family Phycocordibacteraceae; genus C7867-001. The sequence continues at coordinate 3,221 of CAYYYQ010000075.1, read as the reverse complement.
ATGATACGCCCTGGTCGGAAGAGTCCTGGACTGCATATAGTGATTTCGTAAAAAACACTAAGAACATAATCATTGGCGGCTACACCTATGATCTCTTAAGGGACAGCCCTGATTTTCGGGAGAAGATTGGTAACCCACTTGTTGTTGCCGTTTCCCATTCAGTCAAGGAAAAAATTCAACCGGATGATGTCATTGCTGGTTCCCCTCGAGCGGCCCTCGAAGCGGTGAGAGCCGCTGGCTTCAATGAAGCTCTTGTTGAGGGCGGCGGTAGTATTAATGCCTCCTTCCTAAAGGAGGGTCTAATTGATGAGATACTCGTTGATATTGATCCCGTTGTCTGGGGCAAGGGGAAGAAAATTTTTAACGATATAGACGTGGATGTAAACCTAGAGTTAATTGAGGCAAAACCTTTCTCAGGGAAACTTGCCCGTCTTCACTATCGGGTAGTTAAATAAACTTCTAAGACTCTGCCCGAGACACGTCGTTTTAAGATGTCTCAAATATGCCAAATGGAGTAGGTGGGGCTTAGAAGACTGGTAGTTTGAACCCGAGACGGCCAGCCAACTTGAGATAGGTTCGGACTCCGAAGAGCATCGAATCCAATCAGACATTGCATACCGGCTGAGAGCCGTATTCAGAACCAAAAACCGCCCTAAGGCGGTTTTTGGTTTGCGCGGTATAATTTCCTCATGAAGGCAATACTACTTCCGGGTAACGGCGGCGGATCTCCGACTGATAATTGGTTCCCATATCTTGAGCAGGAACTTCCGAAGCTCGGTATCGAAGTCATAAATAAACAGTTTCCGGATGCGGTTCTTGCCCGCAAGGAATACTGGCTCCCATTTATCAAGGAACTCGGTGCCGATGAAAACACTATTTTGATAGGTCACTCTTCGGGAGCCGTCGCATCAATGCGGTATGCAGAAACGAATAAGATCCTCGGTTCTATCCTCGTTGGCGTTTGCTATACCGATCTCGGCTACGACACTGAAAAGCAAAGCGGCTACTATGATGGCCCCTGGAACTGGGACGCGATAAAGGATAATCAAAAGTGGATTATTCAATTCGCCTCAAAGGATGATCCATGGATTCCCATTTCAGAGGCACAATTCATTCACGAGAAGTTGGATACTGACTATCACGAGTACGAAGATCGCGGCCACTTTGGACACGATGGAGCCGAGCTCCGAGAGTTCCCTGAACTTATTGAGGTATTGAAGCAAAAAATATGACTGACTTCTCAAATTTCGCAAACCTTGATATTCGGGTAGGCACGATCACTAAGGCTGAACCAGCTCAGACCAATAAGCCGACCTACCGAATGACTATAGATTTCGGTCCTGAAATCGGAACGAAGGTATCTTGTGGGGCTTACACGAATTATCCGATCGAATCTCTCGTGGGGAAACGAGTGGTTGGTATTGTGAACTTCGCTCCTCGAAAGATGGGTCCCGAGCTTTCAGAGGTCTTAGTTCTGGGAATACATGATCCAGAAAGTTCCGGAACTATTTTCCTGACGATAGATAAGGAAGCACCAAACGGTTCAAAAGTCTTCTAGCTAAATGGAACATGGAAGTTAAAAAGTCGATTCAGCTCACCACGCGACCACTGGAAGAACTTATCAAAAATGGTGAGTCGCTTGATTTTCGTCTCGATCAAGAAGCCTGGAGAAATTTACAGGCAGGCGACTACATTGAATTTTGGGAAGACTTTAGCGGTTGGCAGAAGGAGCCGACCAATGACTCGCGCAAGGTGACCGTTAGGATTGAGAAGATATACCGAGCACCCACTTTTAAGAAACTATTTGATGAAATAGAAAATGATCTCTCTCGTTTAGATGACAAAGATCAGTTGTTAAGCGGTTTGCGTGAGTGGTGGAGTGAAGAGCGGGAAACGCAGGAAGGAGTTTTGGCCTTTCACGTGGTAGTTCCCGAATAGGGAGGTGCTATACTTTCCCACATGAAAAGATATGTGAGCGGCGTCCTGCTTGCCGTCGTTCTTTCGCTTGGCGCGTTTGCGGCGGCTGCAGATGCGCAGACGGCGCACCCACTCTATTTGCCGCACACGCTCATGACGGGATCCCGCGGCGGCGAGGTGGCGATGCTCCAGGGATTTCTCCTCGACCAGGGGCTTTTCACTTTCCCTTCCGCGACGGGTTATTTCGGGCCGATTACGAAAGCCGCCGTCACGGCATTCCAGACTAAATACGGCATCGACCCGGTGGGCATTGTCGGCCCGATCACCCGGGCAAAGATATTCGCGCTCACCGAGCCTGGAGAAAATGCCACGACGACGGTCGCCACGTCGTCTGCGCCGCGCGTGAGCGTTCATCGTTCCTCGCCCAGCCACCATGCCGCAGACGCGGATGGAGACGGCATCATAGATGCGGCCGATAACTGCGCCTACGTGTCGAATGCGGACCAAGTCGATGCCGACGCCGATGGCGTCGGCGATGCGTGCGACAATTGCCCAGATGTGTCAAATGCCGACCAGGTGGACACCGATGCCGACGGCACGGGCGACGCCTGCGAAGCCCCTCCGACATATACGCTGTCGGTAAGTAGAAGCGGCAGCGGAGCGGGAATGGTCACGAGTGATCCCGCGGGCATCAGCTGCGGGTCAACCTGCACGCACGATTATGATTCGGACACGACGATTACGCTCAGCGCAGCCGCAAGCACCGGCTCAACCTTTACCGGATGGAGCGGGGGCGGGTGTTCGGGAACGGGTTCGTGCGTCGTAACCATCGAAGACGACACCTCTGTAACGGCGACGTTTACTCTGGACACCTATGCCCTTACGATAATAAAGACGGGCACGGGCGACGCGCTCATTACCAGCGCTCCGGCAAGCATCGATTGCGGCGGAACTTGTACCGCAGACTTTAATTTTGGAACGGTGATTACGCTCACCGCAGGGCTCCTAGGCCATACCATTTTCACCGGGTGGTCCGGGGGCGGATGTTCGGGAAACGGCTCCTGCGTGATTACGGCAACCGCTCCGAGCAGCGTGACGGCAACGTTTGAGTGCGAAGCATGCTATTACGGTTCGTCCTGCCAGTTTTACGATACCGAATCCTGTGCGTAGCAGGGATTCGGGACAGCGAAGAGTAAATGCGATAGGGTAGGCGGATGAAGCAGGAAGCCATCGTGCGTTTCGAGGACGTGTCGTTTGGATACGGCCCCATGCACCCTATCCTCGAAGAGGCGGATTTTTCGCTG
>CAYYYQ010000074.1:0-2786 GCA_964475915.1 uncultured Candidatus Saccharibacteria bacterium | reverse complement strand
CTTTCTCGCCACGATTCGGGAGCCGGGCAAGTCCCGCTTCGGGCGGAATATCAAGCAGCAAAATGAGATCAGCAGCCGCATCTCCGCGTGCGTAGTCGCTCAAGGTTTTCAAAAATGCCTTCTGCTCGAGCCGCTCGCGGCCATATATTTGGTACGCAAAAGTGGAGAGGTCGAATCGATTTGCGATGACGTTCTTCCCGCTTCTAAGCGCAGGCATAATGACTTCATGAACAAGCTGCGCGCGGGATGCGAGTAGCAAGAAAAGTTCTGCTTCGCGTGAAATGTTTTCACCGTGTTGAGTGATTTCACGAAGTTTCGTCCCTAGTTCCGTACCGCCCGGATCGCGTGTATACACCGCATCGGGAAATCGTTTTTTAAGAAATTCGATTTGCGTATCTTTTCCCGCCCCGTCGCCGCCCTCGATGACGATGAATTTCCCCCGCGGCATGTTATACCGACGCCGCGTCGTGCATCGCTTTATTGAATCCTCCGGCGACGGTCAGCGGCGCCTTGATGGCGGGGTGCGGGTCGTAGTTTTCGAGCGTTACGAATTCCGGGCGGAACGCGTCGAGCGTGCCGAACGCCTCGGTGAACGAAATCGTGGGGAATGCTTTCGGGGCGCGGGTAAGCTGCTCGCGCGCTTGTTCGCGATGATTTTCATAGATATGGAGGTCGCCAAAGGTATGGACGAACTCTCCGGGCTCGCGGCCCAGGATTTTTGCGATGACCGCAGCGAGGAGCGCATAGCTTCCGATGTTAAATGGCACGCCAAGAAAAATGTCGGCGGAACGCTGATAGAGCTGGAGGCACACTTTCCCGTGCTTTATGTTGATTTGATACAGGTTGTGGCAGATCGGAAATCGCGCACCTTGCCCCGGGCGCGCCATCGCATACAGGTACTGCGGGTCCCAGCTCGTCACGAGCGCGTTATGAGCATCCGGGTCTTTGCGCAATTCTTCGACCGCCCAGCCAAGCTGGTCTACCTTCCGCCCGTCCGCCGCGGGCCACCGGCGCCAAAGCTCGCCGTAAATGTGCGGGAGCTCGCCGTGGAGGGCGGCGAATTCTGCGTCGCTTGCGATTTTCGCAATGAACTCGTCTTTGGTGAGCGCGGGCACGGCGCCCGTTCCCGCCTTTTCCGTATATATCTTGTACGGATAGTCGTCCCAAATGTGGACGTTATGATCTACCAAGTATTTGATGTTCGACTGCCCCGACAAAAACCAATAGAGCTCTTGGAGCACGCCGTTCCAATACACCTTCTTGGTCGTAAGGAGCGGAAACCCTTCCGAAAGGTCGAAACGAATTTGGCGTCCGAACACGCTATAGGTCTTCACCCCCGTGCCTTTGTCTACCTGCTCTTCTCCGTGCTCGAGCGTGTCGCGCAAGAGACCGAGGTACTGCTCTTCGGGGTGCGGTTTCGTATCCATGGCTAGCGGCGTTTACTCCTATTTTTCGCGCTTTTCTTTTTCGCTTTTTTTGCTTTATCAAGCTCGGCGCGGGGCGGAACGAAGTGGTGCGAATTTTTGCTGTCGTAGCGGCCCGTGTCCTTATAGCTTTTCGACGTGGGGCTCGTGAGGCGCGCGAAAAGGAGCTGGGCGATTTCCATCCCCGGGCGCAGGATGATGGGTACGTTGTTCGTGTTCACGAGCTCGAACGTCGGGTAAAAATAGTGGCCCGGATTAAAGAGCATCGCGGTGTTATGGACCACGAGCCCCGCGCGCGCGAGCGACGACTTCCCCGAAAGGAGAATGAGATGTTCGTGGTCGACGCCGATGAATTCTTTCTGCTTTCCGAGCACGCTTTCTCCGGGATGGAGCAGGAACTCGCCTCCGTCCTCGACATGCACCGTGCGCGTTTGCGGATAGATTTTATTCGCCGGGTCGATCGCGGGCGTGGCGTGGCGGTTCGTAACCTCGAATTCGTTGCCCAAGGTTACGTCATACGACACGGGCTGGAGCCGCTTCGGGTCAAAAGGCTTAATGGTGATCCAGCCCTCCGCGATGCCCTTTTGGATGTCGATGTCAGAGAGAAACATATGCTTATTCTACCGTGAATATGGCGTCCGTGCCGTAGTACTCCGGCCAGTGGGCATTGTAAAAAGCGAACATGCGCTCGAGCCGGTCTTGCGGGAGCTCTAGAACGCCGAGTTTCCGCATGAAAGCCTCCGCCTCTCTGCGGGCCGGGGCCGTTTCCGCTTCGCTCCCCACGACTTTCTCGAATTCGGCGAGGTAGCCGTAGCCCGCATTTTTATCGAGGCACACAGTGAGCCCGCCCGACGCGTATTCTTCGCGCTCGCGCGACCACTTTGCTTGGTAGCGGTAGCCCGCGGAAAGAATCGCCTGGTCGAGCTCGTCGAGCGAAATCGCGACGGGGGCGTCGAGCTCCATGCGCGCGACGCCGTTCTCGCTCGAATCATCCCCCACCGACGCTTTCATAACGAAGGTTACGGTTACGGCGCCCGCGGCGCGCTTTTCGCGCGTGCGGACGGAAATGGCGGTACCGCGCGCGGCGATGTCTCGCATGCGTTCTGCGTCGTCCGCGCGCACATACGGGGCGATGGCTTCGGCAAGCGCCTTTGCATCCCCGCCTTCAAAATAGTGATTCAACTGCGTGTTCGCGGCGGTGAGTGTGGTAGCAGGGTCAAGTTCCGACAGCTTTTTGCGCAAAGCATCGGCCGCTTCGCTCGAGCCGAGGAGCGACTTTATCTCGACCTCGTAGGTCTCATGAGCCATGGTGTTGGTAGTATAAACGAGCTATGGAAAAGCACCCTCTTGCGGTCCTTAATT
>CAYYYQ010000073.1:0-15612 GCA_964475915.1 uncultured Candidatus Saccharibacteria bacterium | reverse complement strand
CATGCCCATGATGCCCCAGGAAAATTGCGTCTGGCTCCCGAGGATTAGGAGAGTGAGAAAGAACTGCTTGTAATCTTCGCGGTCGGTGAAAAAAAGCCGGAGCTGTTCCGTAACGAGGTTCGCCACAATGAGGCGAGCGGGAATTTGGGTCGCCGCGGATGCGCGGGCCAGTGGGTCGGTGTCTTTCCGTATCGCTGCATCGAGCACTCCCCATTCTTCAGACCCCGTCCAAGGAAGGGAAGGGTCGACATCGGTCGGGAGCGCGGTGAGCGCGCCCGGGCTTCCCGAAGCGTCGAGGAACGCTTGGCGCTGCTCGTCGATGATGCCCGTGGTGTTCGTGAGCCCGAATTTCACGGCGAAATATCCCGCGACGAGGACGAATCCCACCGCCGCGAAAATATAGACGAGCACCCGAAACGCCGTTTTAAGCATTATTTCTGACTATACCGGAACCCTTATGGGAGGCAAATGAACCCGCCCTATGCACACCCGCCCCCTGACGGACGAGTGCATAAATTGCGATACTGCGGGTATGGTCAACGAAGAGCTCCTTGCCTTTATCCGTACGCAGGACGCGCAGGGCACTCCCCGCGAAACGACGCGGTCGCTCCTCATGGCCCAGGGAGGATGGAGCCTTGAAAACATTGAAGAGGCGTTCAGCCTCATACCGCACACCTTTTCTCCGGGAGTCCCGCCGCCCCCGCCGCCCGTTCCCCCGGGAGCGGCGACTTCCACCGTGCACGGACAAGCGACGCCCGACATTGTCACTCTTAGGCCCCGCCGGCACGTCCCCATCACGACAATAGTGCTCGGTGTGATAGTGCTCCTTTGCGTTGGGGCGGCAGCGGTGTATGCCTTCGTGCCCGTGTACCTAAACTACTCAGGGTGAATGTCGTGCTCGGCTCGATGGGAAAGGGCGCGCAAAAGGGGATGGTGCGCGAGTTCGGGGTCTTCCTGCACCAAGCGCTGCGCTTCCGTGCGCGCGGCTTCCACCATACGGATGTTTTTAATCGCTTCCATCGCGAGGTCGGACACGCCCCATTGGCGCGTGCCGTAGAGCTCTCCCGCGCCGCGCAGCGCAAGGTCGTACTCCGCGAGCTCGAACCCGTCTTTGGCGGTGGTGAATGCTTTGAGGCGCTGTTTGGTGGTTTCGCCGTAGGACTCGGGGAGCGCAAAACAGTACGCCTGGTGCGTCGAGCGGATGACGCGGCCGCGCAATTGGTGGAGCTGGGATAGGCCAAAGCGCTCTGCGCCCTCAATTAAAATCACGGTGGCGTTCGGGACGTTCACGCCGACTTCGACCACCGACGTTGCGACGAGTATGTCGATGTATCCCTTTGAAAACGCGTCCATAACTTCTTCTTTCTCTACGGGCTTCATCTTGCTGTGGAGGATGCCAATCTTTGCATGGGGAAACACTTCGCGTTTCAGCCGCTCGGCTTCGGCCTTCACCGATTTTGCTTGGAGCGCGAGCTCCTTTGTCGGGTCGGGCTCGTCGATGCGCGGGCAAATCACATAGGCTTGGCGGCCTTTTTGCATTTCTTCCCGCACGCGGGCATAGGCATCGCCGCGCTTCTCGGGGCCGAGCACTTCCGTAAAGATGGGCTTGCGGCCGGGCGGCATTTCGTCGAGGAGCGAAATGTCGAGGTCGCCATAGATGGTGAGCGCCAAGGTGCGCGGAATCGGCGTTGCCGTCATGGAAAGGAGGTGCGGCGCTATGCCGCCCTTTCTCACCAGGGATTGGCGGTGCACTTTCCCGAATCGGTGCTGCTCGTCGATGATGGCGTAGGCGAGGTTTTGGAATGCAAGCGATTTTTGGACGAGTGCGTGCGTTCCGATGACGATGGGGATCTCGCCGTTTTTCACCCACTTTTTAAACTGGGCGCGCGAGACGCGCGTAGATTCTTCGCGGCGGATTTTGGAGGGGAACTTGCGGCACTCGCTCCCCGTAATGAGGCCGATTTGAATGGGGTGATCTTTGAAATAGGAAACGAAGGTCGAGAAATGCTGCTTGGCGAGGATTTCCGTGGGGCACATGTACGCCACTTGGAGGTGCCCGGCTTCGCGGCGCTTAAGTATGCCCGCGGCGCCCTCTGCGCCTTTAACGAGCGGGCGCGAATTGGCCACGAGGTACGCCGTCGCGGCGGCGACGGCCGTTTTCCCGCTCCCGACGTCGCCTTCGAGAAGCCGCGTCATGGGATGCGGCTTTTCAAAATCGGTAATGATGGATTCGATCGATCGTTTTTGCGCGCCGGTCGGGGGGAAGGGGAAGGACCCGACGAAATCCTCGAGCACGCGGCGATCCACCGCGACCGGGAGCGCGCGTTCTTTTTCCGTTTCCTGCCGCCGGCGCATAACGCCGAGCTGGATGCCGAACACTTCTTCAAACGCGAAGCGCTTCCGGGCCGCATCCGCGTCATCCTTTTTGCGGGGCAGGTGCATCCATACGATGGCCGCCCCGAGCGAAGGGAGGTGGAATTGTTCGAGAATCTCTTCCGGAAGAGGGTCGGGGAGGCGGCTTTGCATGCCCGATTCCAAAACGCGCTTTATGGCGTGATGGAACCAGAGCGACGACACACCGCGGCTCTCGGGATAAATGGGCGCGAGCCCCGAGTCTCCGGGCTCGACCCCTTCAACAAAAAGGGAATCGTGAATTTCTTCGGGACTTACGGGCGACCGGTCAATAGAGGGATTCGCAAGATACACTTTCCCGGTATTCCCCGGAGATCCCGAAACGCGCCCCGTCGCTTTCACCACCATGCCGTCGGCAAGCGTTTTCGCGATGTAGGGCTGGTTGAACCACATCATTTTTATTTTTCCCGATGCGTCTTCGAGCCACGCCTCGGCGATAGGGCGGCGGCTCTTCCAGGCTTTCCGCACGTCCGGTTTCCGAATCGTTCCATAGAGTGTCACGTCGGTTCCCGGCATCACTCCCGCGATGGTGCCCGTCGGCCCCGCCGCTTCGTACCGCGCAGGGAAGTGGTACAAGAGGTCGCGAACGGTGCGGATGTTGAGGCGCGCGAGCGCCTTTTTCTGGTCCGGCTTCAGGCGGGTGAAATGCTTTTCGATGGGGTCTTCGGGATTCACTTACCTATTATATAGAAATGGCGCTCTTGCGGGTAAACAAAAAACCCACTTCCGAAGAAGTGGGTTTCTCGCACAAGATCTGAAGAACTGCCAGTACGCACTTGAGGGTGGCGATCAGCCCTTGGTGTACTCGGTCTGGATGGTCGCCGCTGCGGCGCCGTGCAGGACCATGTGCAGGCCGAGCGCGTCGTCGTCGATGACCACGTTCTTTCCGTGGACACTGACGTCGTGATTGATCTCATCGGTGGTAAGGCCGAACTGGTGCAGGCCCGAGAGATCAATCACGCTCCCGGTATGCACGCCCTTGAAGTAGACGTCGCCGGTGACCCACTGCTGCATGTCGAGCACGGCAATGTCGTTGCCGGACTTCATGTTCAGGGTGTCACCGTTGCCGAAGACCAGCGTATCGTCCCCCTGGCCGCCATCGAGGGCGTCGGCACCATAGCCGCCCTGGAGGTAGTCCGAGCCGGCGCCGCCATGGAGCACACTGTCGCCGCCATGGTCGACCACATAGTCGCTTCCACTTCCGCCGTGGAAGATGTTGTTCCCACCGGCGCCGGAGTCCGTATAGCTGCCCTTGACCGTGATCAGGTTACCCTTCTCGTCGGTGTAGGAGTAGTTATAGTGGACCGTCTTGAGGCCAAGGCTGAAGTAGCCGCCTCCGGAACCGGAGGTAACGTCGTTGTTGCCCGTGCCGGTCTGCACCCGGCTCCACAGCGTCCCGGCCTTGATGGTGTTGTCACCATTGCCGACCGTGATCGTGTTGGAGCCGCTGCCGCCGTCGATCACATTATCGCCGTTGCCCAGCTTGGCGACGTCATCGCCGGAGCCGAGCTTGATGGTGTAGGAACCGTTCGCCCCCTTGACCTTGTCGTTGCCGCTGCCGGCATCGACGGTCCAGTCGCCAAGGCGAAGGGTGATCGTGTCATTGCCCGCATTGCTGGCAATGATGCCGCCGATGTGGTCGCCCGTATCGAGCGCGTCCGCACCGCTGGTGCCGAAGATGTGGTAGGCAGGCGGAGGCGGAACGGCGGTGACACTCTCGGACTGTGCCGCGGCCGCAAACGTCTGGCTGCCGGTCGAGCCGGTGGTACCCAGGGCGTCGTTGGCCGCGCTGATGAACAGTGCGGCGTCCGGGGCCATGGGTGTCCGGTTGGCCGAATCGATCAGTGCCCCACCGGCGGTGGCCAGGATGTTGCTCTGCATGCCAGAGAAGTCGTGTGTGGCGCTCGTGAGCGCCGCAAAGGAAGTGAGCATTGTAGTCCCTCAATAGATCGCTAAGCCCTTCCGTGCACGGGATGTGCAGGGTTGGCCCAGATAAGTCCATACTATCACATAGTTGCTGGAATGTCAATATGCTTTCCTTATCCACTCACGGGCCTTGCTGGGGGGCCTAAAAGCGCTAGAGTGAAGCCATTAGCCGCTTTTTGCCGACACCCATGTCCCGATTTACCCGTTTGTTCGCCGTTTTCGCCGTTTCCCTCGCATTTCTCGCACCGGCCGTCACTTCCGCCCAAACCACGAACGCTGAATTACAGGCGCAAATCTCGGCACTCCTTAAAATCGTCGCCGAGCTGCAGGCGCAGCTTCTTGCGCTCCAAGACGGCGCGTCTGGCTCGGCCGGCGCAAGCGTGAACGTCTCGAGCATTTCGAATACGGGCATAACGGTTCAATACGCAAACATTCCGACGAACGTGTACGCCGAGATCGACACGGTCAATACCGCAACCAACCTCGTCATCAATACGTACGACCTTCGAGAAGGGGGGACCGGTTCAGTTTTCGTTCCGTTAAAAGCTTCCGCCATTTCGACAGGCACCTACGTCGTCAAGGTCACGGGCGGCACCCAGGTCTACGCGCAAACGGCGCCGTTCTCGCTCACCGGCACCGCCCCGGTATGCAGTGTGACCGTTGCGCCGACTGCGAACGGCTCACTCGTTACGTGGTCGAGTACGGGCGCGACGGCCGCCGAGAGCGACCTCACCCCTAATTCGAACGTATCGTCAACCGCGCTTCCGATCGCCACGAATGGCAGTACGGTGGTAAACCCGAGTACGAATACGGTGTACAGCTTCTGGTTCCAGGGTGCGGGCGGTGCGACCTCGTGCTCGACCACCGTCATCAAGGGTAATTCGCCGAGCGTTCAAGCGCCCGGCACGAACCAGCCGATGCCGACGTGCTCGCTGAGCGCGACGAACACGACCGCGAACGGCGGCAACACGACCATCTCGTGGAGCACGACGAACGCGACGAGTCTAACGATCACGAACATTGGCTCGGTGACGCATCCGGCATCCGGTTCGATCGGATGGACCATTACGAGCCCGACAACTTTTACGGGCACGGCGACCAATGAGAGCGGCGCGACGACCTGCCGGGTGACGGTGTCTCCTCCTACTACAGTCTCGATACCTCCCGCACTCCCGCCGAGCTGCTCGATGAACATCTCGAACGACAGCGCGGTAAGCGGTTGGGCATACAAAATATCGTGGACCACGACGGGCGCGAAAAGCGCGGCGCTTTCCGGCGGCGCGACTTCGAACGTCGGCGTGCCGGTCACCGGCAATGCTTTCGGCCAGAGCACGAATTACTACGTAGCGGCGCCCGGCCTCTATACCCTCACGGTCACGAGCGCGGACGGCCTCACGGGAAGCTGCACGGCGCCGGCGCCGGCTGCGCCGGTATCGGCAGCATCGAGTAATAGCGCCATGGCGAACGCGCTTTCGGCAGCCCAGGCGGCGCTCACCGCCATCGCGGCGAGCATCGCAGAGCGGTAAGCAGCGCAATCCCGCATGAGGAATCGTAATGGCCCGGGTGGTATACTCGGGCCATTACGCTACCCCTATGGACGCACGTCAAAAAAAGATACTCGCCGCATACAAAAAATTGGGGGCACGGATAGAAACCAAGGCGAGGACGCGCCTTAAGGAACGCAAGGATTTCTCTCTCTGGTATACGCCGGGCGTGGGGGCAGCGGCGACGCACCTCGCGAAAAATCCGAACGACGCGCGCGCAATGAGCGTGAAGAAAAATTCCATCGCGGTGGTGTCGGACGGCTCTGCGGTGCTCGGCCTCGGGAACATCGGCCCCTACGGCGCTTTGCCGGTGATGGAAGGGAAGGCGCTCATCTTTAAAGAGATGGCCAATATCGACGCGTGGCCCATCGTCTTGGATACGCAGGACGCCGATGCCATTGTCGCTATAGTGAAAGCCATCGCGCCCGGGTTCGGCGGCATCAATTTGGAAGACATCAGCGCGCCGCGCTGTTTCGATATCGAAGCGCGGCTCCAGGACGTCGGCATCCCCGTGATGCACGACGACCAGCACGGCACGGCCGTCGTCGTGCTTGCGGGGCTCACGAACGCCGCGAAGGTAGTAAAAAAGAATTTCAAGAACCTGAAAGTCGTCGTTTCGGGCGCGGGCGCGGCGGGCGTCGCCATCGCGAAATTACTCCACGCCGCGGGCGTACGCGACATCGTTGTGCTTGATCGCGCGGGCGCGATATACGCCGGCCGCGCGGAACTTTCGCCGATCAAAGCGGCACTCGCTTCTTTCACGAATCCCCGCGCCGTCTCGGGAGACCTTTCCGTCGCCATTAAAAATGCCGATGCATTCATCGGCGTATCGGGGCCGGGCACCCTCACGGGGAAGCACGTCGCTTCGATGGCGCCGCGCGCCATCGTCTTTGGGCTCGCGAACCCGGTCCCGGAAATCATGCCGGACGAAGCGTTGCGGGCGGGTGCCGCGGTGGTCGCCACGGGGCGCTCCGATTTTCCGAACCAATTGAACAACGCGCTCGTATACCCGGGGCTCTTCCGCGGGGCGCTTGATAAGGGAGTCAAGCAAATTACGGAAGAGACGAAATTGCGGGCGGCGAAAACGCTCGCCGCGCTCGTGCCAAAGCCAACGGCAGGGATGATCATTCCCGGCCTTCTCGACAAGCGCGTCGTGAAAGCCATCGCAAAGTCCGTCCGCTAATTCCCCTATACTTGGAGTATGTCGATGGAACGTGCAAATAGGCGCAATCTAGAACAAAAGAATCTTCATCCGGAGTTTTACCACAGCATAATTCCTCCTTCTGAAGATCAAGTGCGTCTCACTGAAACCTGGATTTTCCCGTATCATGAACTCATCCTTAATGACGTGCGTTCCTTGCGTCGTGATGCAGATAGAAGGTTTTCGAAAGATACCGTAATGCGTAATGGTCTCAGAGAATGGGGTGAAAAGTACCCTAAGGGAAGATGCCAAGAAATTAGAGACGATGTTCTCAATCGTATGCAAAAAGGAATGCTCAACACGGAGTATCAAGGACTTCAAATGGTAAAGAATTTCGTGAGACAGGGTGGCATCATTCAGCCTTTTTGGGGAGTCGATAAGGACAAATATTTTCAGAACGCGATTCAAGTCGGGGATTCGATACTCGACGTGGCAAACGATACGGTCGACCCAAGCAAGGAAGCGGTCGTGTTTTATCCGAGGGTTGCAGAAGCTCCCATAAAAAGAATCGAGACATTTGAGAAATTTGCGGAAGTTGCCGAAACCTATTGGGATTACGAAATATATCCAAATATTTACTTTCCTCACGTCGCGCCCATTTACCCGGTTATTGCAATTGAAAAAGCAAAAAAGGGACCGGTACCTTTTGCCGACCGGCTTATCATTCCTTCTGATACGCGTGATTTGCAATATCGAAATCTTTATTCAGAGTATAACGGAACGTTATTTGGACTCGCTTCCCATTTTATGTTTGACAGCGAATATAGTAATAAGCGACTTCCTGATTCAATGCTTAAAAGTCTTATGGAAAGCAAATTAGTTAAGAAACTCGAGCATTTTCGGAAAGACTTTTACGAAGTAACAACCGATCCAGATGAGGCGCATGCGGTATTTCAGCGTTTCACTCTGCCCGAGCCTAATGCCCTGGTTGGAGCCAGTATCCTAGAAGATGCAAATCAGATGTTGCAAATGGGGAAGCGACTTACTCGATATTATTTAGGTACGGTGCCTCGATAATCGTGCGATAATCGGTGCATGAAAAGGAAGAATCCCGAGCACTCGGTTGTCTACCATTTCTTTGTCACGCTGCCCGACCGGCTTTACCCGTTCCGGAATGAAATCGAAGGCAAATGGGTGCGCGGCATGCGTTCCTATAATCGCGCGCTCGCGCGCGCATACCGCCGCTACGGCCGCGGGCATTACGGATTCCGCCTCACCTGCTATCGAAGCGCCTTCCATTTAGTAGGGTCGGTCGCCGTGCTCATCCTCGCGGGGCTCATTTCCCGGGAAGTCTTTGGAAGCGACGCGGCGCTCAATTTCGTCCTCGGCGTTATGGCCGGATTCATCGCGTTTCAAGAGTTTTACCTCCAGCGCCGCTTGTATGCGCAATTATGGAGCAAGGCGGTGCTCGATTGGTGCGCGTGGGTCGCTCCCATCGCCCTCTATTTTTTCTTCGTTATCCGGTAACGCGCTCGCCGGGCTAAGAGTCGGCAAGGAGGCGGCGGATAGAGCGCCGCATGCCGAGAAATCGCCCGAACAAAGCGCCCGAAAGTATCGCAAGCGTGAACGCCGAAAGCGCCGGGCCGTGGATCCAGTGGCCGAAAATCCATTCGCGCGAAAGGTCGAACGCCACATAGAGCGCGATGGCGATGCCGCCCACCGCATCGATGCCCGACACCACTTCCTGAGAATCGGGGTGCACCTTGACGTTCCAAAGCCGGCCGAGCGCATATCCGAGCACGATACCGATCAAAAGCGCGAGAAGCGCGAGCCACCACGAAAGGACGCCGAGCGCGACGTCGCGCACGATAAACGCCGCAATGACAACCGCGATGCCGACAAAAATGCCAAGCCGCACGCGCAACCGGCGGCTCACGCGGGAAGAGGGTTGGGCCATGGCTACAGTATACGAGAGGTCCGTGACGGGTTCATGAAGGAAGCTGCTTATTGTATTCGAGAATGGTCCACCCGCGCGAAGCCGAAAAGCGCTTCCATCGCCGGTACTCGCAAATGGTGACGCCCCCGTTGTCCGCCTGGTTGAAAAAGGCGAATTTAATATGGTCGGAAACGTGGAATTCGCCGGGATAGCTCATGCAGGAAAGGAGGATTTTTAAAAAGGCATGATGGGTCACCACGCAAAACCGCTGGCCGCTTTGCCGTTCAAGGTAACGGAGGCACCGTCGCCCGCGCGCAACCAGGTCGAGGAAATTTTCTTCGTCCGCGAATCGGTAGTCGTCGCGGTGGAACCTGAGGTCAATAAGTTCGATAATGCGGCGCACTTCGGGGTCGTCGGTCGGCTTCCCGATAACGGCGGAAGGGTTCCGCCGTTCGGCGAGCAGAGGCACGGTCCGGACGGATGCGCGCACCGCTTTCTTTATGATTTCGGCCGTTTCGCGGGCGCGCTCAAAGGGGCTCGTGTAAATGCGCTGTATGCCGAGCGGCGCGAGGTATGCGCCGACCGCTTCGGCCTGCGCTTTGCCGCGGTCGCTCAACGCGCCTTCGGCGCCCTGTTTTATTTTCTGTTTATTGAGCAGCGTTTCTCCGTGGCGGATGAAATAATAGCGACGCGTTTCGAATCGCGTGATGAGGTAGAGAAAAAGAAGTATGCCGGCGATGATGAGCCCGAATTCAAGCCGGGGCGAGAGCGCAAGCGCGTCGGCGTACGGCAAGAAGGGCGCAAGCATATGCTCGCAGTATAACCGGCAGAACAGTGAAAAAAGCGAAAACCGCTCACGCGGTTTCGTCATTTGCGGAGAGGGAGGGATTCGAACCCTCGATACGGATATTACCCCGTATAGCGGATTAGCAATCCACCGCATTCAGCCGCTCTGCCACCTCTCCATCTACTTTGCCCGCACAGGCGCGGGCACTTATCGAAGAGGTGGCCTCGCGCCCTCCGGGCGCCGCCTATGGATGAAACATGCCCCCGGCATCTTTCATTGCCACCTCTCCATCGCACGCGGCGAACCTTGGCACCTTACCAAATTTAGTGCGCGAGGGCGAGGGGCATAAGGTGTTTTGCGCCCGCATTCCGCATGGCGGCAATCGCGGCTTGCAGGGTCGCGCCGGTCGTGACGACGTCGTCGAGGATGAGATAGGTCGCGCGCGCATCGCAGCCGCGCGCTTCAAATGCGCCAAGCACGTTCTGCTGCCGGAGGCTCTTTTCAAGCCTCGCTTGGTGCTCGGAATCCTGGACCCGGAAAAGGGTATGGGTATCGATTGAAAAGGGAAGCGACGGGTCGAGCGCGCAGGCCGCGCGGGCGATGCGCTCGCACTGATTGAACCCGCGCTCTCGAAGGCGCTTCCCCGAAAGCGGAAGCGGGATGATAATGGCGCCGCCGCGCAGGTCGGCATCGGAAAGGTACGCCGCGAGGGCCGTACCGAGGAGCCGCGCGGCCCGCGCGTTCGCGTAATATTTTGCTTCGTGGATGGCTGCGCGCACGCGCTCGTCGCGGAACGGAAGGAGCGCGATGGTCCGCGGATTCGTTTTCGCCACCAATTCGGGATCGACTTGCAGGGAAAGCGCGTCGTCCGGAAGCGCGCGGAGCGCGAGGTCAGAGGGGCGCGGCGGGAATAGAACATCAAGCATCCGTGCGAGCGGGGCCATGCACGCTATATCGTATACTATGCGCATGAGCTTCTTTTCCAATCTGTTCGCAAAGAAAAAGGAACAGAGCGTCGTCGGCGTCGATATCGGATCGTCGTCGCTCAAAATCGTGCAGTTGCGCAAAGAGTCGGGGCGCGCGGTGCTCGAAACCTATGGCGAACTCGCGCTCGGGCCCTACGGCGGGGCGGAAGTGGGGCAGGCGACGAGCCTTCCGGCGGATAAAATCGCCGAGACCCTCACCGACCTCATGCGCGAATCGAGCGTCACCACCACGGACTGCGGCGTCTCCATCCCCTTTTCGCGCTCGCTCCTGACCCTCGTCGAACTTCCGCGGAGCGACAACCCCGCCGAACAGAAAACCATCATAGAACTTGAAGCGCGCAAATACATCCCCATCCCTTTTCAAGAAGTGCAGCTCGACTGGTTCATCGTTCCGGACGCGACTCCGGAAGGCGCGGCGCCGCCCGCAAAAATAAGCGTGCTATTGGTCGCCGTCCAAAACGACGAGCTCGCGCTTTTGCAGCAAGTGGTGCAGGGCGCGGGCCTCGCCGCCACGTTCTACGAAATCGAAATTTTCAGCACCATTCGCTCGGTGGTGGACGAGCCCGTGAAGCCCGTCATGGTGCTCGACATAGGCGCCTCCGCAACCAAAGCCTACGTCGTCGAGCACGGCGTGGTAGCGCTTTCCCACAACATTCCGCAGGGCGGCCAAGACGTCACGCGCACCATCGCCCAGGCCCACGGCCTTTCCATAGAAAAAGCGGAAACGCTTAAAAAAGAGCACGGATTCAACGTCCCGGAAAACGACGGCTATAAGCGCCAAACCATAGAGCTCGTCTTCTCGCGCATTTTCGACGAAGCGCGGAGGGTCTTTACGCAGTACGAAACAAGCCACGAAAAAGCGATATCGGGCCTCGTGCTCACGGGGGGCGGGGGCGTCACGAAAGAGCTCGCCGCATACGCCAAGAACTTTTTCTCCATAGACGTAAAACTCGCAGACCCCTTCGGCAAAACCGAAGCGCCCGCCTTTTTGCGCCCCGTGCTTGAAGAAATCGGCCCCGAATTCGCCGTCGCCGTCGGGCTCGCGCTCCGGAAACTCGAAGAAGGGTAGGGATCGCTGTGTATAAGCGCGAGTAAAGAAGCACGCATTCACGTATACTCAATACCGTGGCCCTTCCCCCAACCATCCCTACCTCATTCGTACCGAAACAGCCGGTCGAGATGCATCCGCGCCATTCCGAATCGAGCGGCAACATGTTCATGGTGCTCTCGCTTATCGCGCTCGGCATCGCGGTGGTTCTGTCGGGCGCCGTCTTCGCATACGCGCACTATCTCGAAGGCGTGAGCGTCGCGAAGGGCGAGCAAATTCAACAAGAGCAGCAGAGCGTCAGTCCCGACACCGTTCAGGGCTTCTTGCGGCTCAGCAATCGGCTGAAGGCCGCTTCCACCGTGCTCAACAATCACGTCACCATCTCCCGGTTCCTCGACGTGATTGAAGCCTTGACTCTCAAAGACGTCCGGTTTGCGAGCCTTTCCGTGACGACGGCTCCGGACGGCACGGCCGACGTGAAAATGACGGGCAACGCGAAAACCTTTAACGCGCTCGCCGCGCAGTCGGCAGCGTTCGCCGAAGACCCCCGCATCAAGCAGGCGATCTTCTCGGGCATTAGCGCCGACGAACAGGGCGTCGTCGGCTTTTCGGTATCGGCAAAGCTTGACGCGAAATTGACGCTGCTCGGCACGAGCATCCCCGCATCGTGGACGGGCGCGCCCGCGCCCGCGGCCGCGTCGAGCACGGCTCCGGCGTTCTCTTCGGCCACGAGCACCGCGACTACCACGCCATGAACCGCATCCTTCCATTCGTGTTCATTCTTATCGCCATCGGGCTCTTTTTCGGCTACGTACGGCCGACCTGGGACGGCCCGGTCACGACGTCGAAGACGCAGATCGCGGGGTACGACAGCGCGCTCCAGGCTGCGGAACGCTTCAAAGAAAACGAGACGCAGCTCGAAGCCGCGCGCAATCAAATCCCGACCGACGAGCTCGACCGGTTGGGCGCCTTTCTCCCGGATAGCGTGAACAACGTGCAGCTCATCCTCGACTTGAACGCGCTCGCGACCAATACCGGCGTGAAGCTTTCAAATTTCACGACGAGCGAAGCGCCGAACGCGCCCACGGGAGCAAGCGGCGACACCGAGGGCGCGCTCCAAGGCACGGGAACGGGATCGCTCGTGGACTCGCTCACGATTTCCGTGAACGCGACGGGCACGTATAGCGCGTTCCGCGCGTTTCTCGCCGGCATCGAGCAGAGCCTGCGGCCCCTCGACGTTACTTCGCTTACGGTCACTGATTCCGATACGGGCGTCTATACCTACGCGCTCACCCTTAAATTTTATTGGCTTCACTAATTTCGCATGACCCCTCTTTCGAGCCACAAGAACATCGTGATAGGCCTCGCCGTCGTCATTATTGCGGCGGTGGTATACCTCATCGTCTGGGGCGGGGGGAGCCCCACGCCCGACCTGACCGCGTCCGCGGGCGGATCCGCAGCCGAACTCTATTTCGTGAACCTCGCGAGCGAGCTCGACGGCATCAGTTTTGATACGAGCGTGCTCCGCGATCCGCGCTTCGTCGCGCTCATCGACATCCGCACCGCCATTTTGCCCGAAGACTCCGGCCGTCCCGACCCATTCGCGCCGATTCCCGGCGTAAAAACGTCGAGCAAGTAATGCACTCGCCATCGCGCTGCACTGCGGCGCCGCGATACGGTATGATGAGCGTATGAATGTTCTTCCCCTACTCGTCGAGCGAGGCATCATCAAGGACGAAGACGTCGCTGCGATACAAAAAGAAGCGCGGGAGGAGAAAACGACCATCGCCGCCGTCTTAGACAAGCGCGGCATCACCGAAGAGGCCGTACTCGAAGCCGAAGGCGCGCACTACCGGTTGCCGTACCGGAGCCTTTCCAAGGAAACACCCGCGGACGAGAACGTCCTCGAATATATCCCCGAAGATTCCGCGCGCCACTACCAATTCGCGCCGCTTGCGCTCGAAGAAGGCGTCCTCGCCGTCGGCATCGTCGACCCCGATAACATCGAAGCGCAGGACGCGCTCCAATTCATTTCGACCAAGGTCGGCCTCCCGTACAAGCTCTACCTGATTTCGGAGAGCGATTTCAACCGCGTGCTCGACGAGTACCAGAACCTCGCCGGGGAAGTGGACCAAGCGCTTACCGAATTCGAGGGCGACGTTGCCGAAGAAGAGCAGGAGCTCAAAAAGAAGTCGTCGAGCGACAAGGTGGACGCGGCCGATATCAAGGCCGATGCGCCCGTCACCAAAATCGTGGCTACCATTTTGCGGTACGCCGTCGAAGGCGGCGCTTCCGACATCCATATCGAACCCACGCCCGAAAAGACGCGCGTCCGATTCCGCATGGACGGCGACCTGCACACCTCGCTCGAATTGCCGAACAAAGTGCATCAAGCCGTGGTGGCGCGCATCAAAATCCTTTCGCAAATGCGCCTCGACGAGCGCCGCAAGCCCCAGGACGGGCGCTTCTCCGCGACCGTCGAAGGGCGCCGCATCGACTTCCGCGTTTCTACCTTCCCGACCGAATACGGCGAAAAGGTCGTGATGCGCATTTTGGACCGCGCTAAGCAGGCCGTCACGCTCGACTCCGTGGGGCTCAATGCGGAAGACCTCGCGGTGGTGCGAGAACTCCTGCAAACGCCCTACGGCATCATCCTTATTTCGGGACCTACCGGAAGCGGCAAATCGACGACGCTCTTCGCCATGCTTTCCGAGGTCGATCGCGAAACCGCGAACGTCGTCTCGATTGAAGACCCGGTCGAATACGAAATCCCGGGCGTCGCGCAGTCGCAGGTGCATCCGGAAATCGGCTACACCTTTGCGTCGGGGCTGCGCTCCATTTTGCGCCAAGACCCGGACGTCATCATGGTGGGGGAAATCCGCGATAAAGAAACCGCCCAGCTCGCGGTCCAGGCCGCGCTTACGGGCCACCTGGTGTTCTCGACCATACACACCAATTCCGCCGTGGGAGCCATTCCGCGCCTCGTCGACATGGGCGTCGACCCCTACCTCATTGCGCCGACCTTGATCGCCTCCATCGGCCAGCGCCTCGTGCGGCGCTTGTGCGAGGGCGCGGGCCAGGAAATCCCCATCACCGAAAGCATCCGCGGCATCATCGACAAGGAATTCGTCGACCTTCCCGAGGACGTGCGCAAGAAACTGCCGCCCTTTGACCACCTCTATCGGGCGGCGCCGTCCCCCGACTGTCCGAACGGTACGCGCGGCCGCATCGGCGTGTTCGAAATTCTGCGGATGAACAAAGAGCTCGAACACACGGTGCTCACGACCCCGGTCGAAGAGAAAATTTACGAAGTGGCGCGCCGGGGCGGCATGCTCACCATGCGGGAAGACGCCTTGGTGAAGGCAACGAAAGGCCAAATCCCGTTCGAAGAGGTGAATACGCTCGGTGGAGAACTGTTTGCGGAGGAGGAAGAATCAAGTAGCATAGAAGCATGAGTTACAAGATCTATCTCGTTGACGACGACCGATTTCTCCTCGACATGTACGCGGTGAAGTTTAAAGCCGCGGGACACGACGTCATTCCCAACCAGGGCGGGGAAGAATTATTCAAAACCATTAAAGAGAAAGGCGCTCCGGACGCCATCCTGCTCGACATCATCATGCCGGGCATGGACGGGTTCCAGGTGCTCGAGAAATTGAAAACCGAGAACCTCATCCCTCCGACCACCAAAGTCATCGTGCTTTCCAATCAGGGCCAGGACGCGGACATCGAGAAGGCAAAAGCGCTCGGGGCCTCGGGGTATATCGTGAAAGCGTCCGCCATTCCGTCCGAAGTACTCACCGAAACGGTAAAGCTCATTGAGCAAAAACCA
>CAYYYQ010000072.1:0-3407 GCA_964475915.1 uncultured Candidatus Saccharibacteria bacterium | reverse complement strand
CGCGCCGGCTTATCGAAGCCCGCGGCATCACCCTTGCCGGGTTCCCCGTGCCGAACCCCGATCAGAAACTGTATCCGACCGACCTCAAGGGCGGGTACGCGCTCGTCCGCAAAGGGAAGCGCGGCGTGCTCATCCTTCAGGCTGGAAAATAGGCCGGTTTCCGGTATACTCACCCGTATTGCGTCGCCCCGCCTGGGGCGGGGTAAAGTGGTAGAGCTTGCCCAAAGCAATAACGCGTCGGTGGTAGAGTGGTCAATTACAACAGGCTGTAAACCTGTCGGCTTCGGCCTACGTTGGTTCGAATCCAACCCGGCGCACTAAACCACAAAAGTCGGACGGCTGTCCGGCTTTTGTGCGTTTATAGCGAGAGGATTCGAACCGCGGGCCGCAGCCCCCGAAGAGGGGGCGAAGGTTTCGAGCCGAGCACGGCGAGAAGCGAATCCAACCCGGCGCACCTATATTTCGTGCTATCGTAGTCTTATGGAAAACGGCAAACCCATTATGCTCACGGGGCTGCAGCCCTCGGGAGACCTTCATATCGGCAACTATTTCGGCGCCCTGAAGCCCTTTGTCGACATCTATGGCGAATACCAAAGCTTTCTCATGGTCGCGGACTATCACGCGCTCACCAGCCTGCGCGACCCGGAAGCGCTCCGAAAGTATTCAAGCGAAGTGGTGAAGGACTACCTTGCCGCGGGTGTCGACCCGGATAGAGCCGTCATTTTCAAGCAGTCCGAAGTCCCGGCCCACACCGAACTCGCATGGATATTCGATTGCCTGGTCACCGTGCCGTTCCTTATGCAGGGCCACGCGTATAAAGACAAGGTGGCCAAGGGCCTCGAGCCGAACGCGGGACTTTTCACCTATCCCATGCTCATGGCGGCGGACATCCTTTTGTACGACACGGACGTGGTGCCGGTCGGCGAAGATCAGCGCCAGCACATCGAATACGCCCGCGAGGCCGCGGCGAAGTTTAACGGCGCGTTCGGCGGCCTCTTCAAAGAGCCGAAGGAAAAAATCCTTTCTGGCCTCGGCGTCGTCCCCGGCACCGACGGCAAGAAAATGAGCAAAAGCTATGGAAACACCATTCCATTATTTGGCACGCGAGAAGAACTCGCCAAAGCCGTGATGGGCATCGTGACGGATTCAATGTTTAAGGGAGGACTATTGGAAAATCCAGGTGGTTTAATGGGCGAAATAGAAAATCAGATTCGGCCTAAAAATATTTTCTCTATTCATCGGCTTTTGAAAAGTGAATCGGAACTCGCGGCGCTTTATGAAGAAAAGAAAGGAAAGTACAAAGACCTGAAAGAGGCTTTGATCGAAGACCTCGACGCCTACCTCGCCCCCATGCGCGAAAAGCGCGCCGCCATTACCGACGAGAGCGTTCGGGAAGTGCTCGACCAGGGCGCCGCAAAAGCGCGCGAGATTTCAGAAGCCAAAATGCGCGAAGTAAGAAAAGCTGTGGGGGTATCTTGATTTCTAGTCTTTCTGTGTTAATCTAACTACGCGGTTTTTGGGAGAATGAGAATGATTTCGATCTGGCTCTTCGTGGGAGGAGCGTACCTTATCGGGAGGCTGGGAGAGGGCTTTTGGTGGAAATGCGTACTGTGCGTATTTCTGGCACTTGTCTACTTTACCCTTTTACTTTCCGTCCTAAGACAAGTGGACCAGCGGGCCGGCATGGTGTTCGTCTGCATTCAGTGCGTTTGGGGTTTTCTGTTCCAGGCCCTTGGTGAACATCACCGTCTGTCGAGAGAGAGAAAGTGAGGCCGGCCGCGTAGCAATACGCGGCCGTTCGTTTTTATGGTATTTTAGAGCCTATATGCAGGAACCCGACGCCACCCTTCCCCGCACCCTTATCGCAGACCTCGCGAAGCAGGTCGGCAAAACCGTCTCCATTTCCGCATGGGTGGACGTCCGCCGCGATCAGGGAAAAATGGTGTTTTTTGATTTCCGGGATCGCACGGGGAAAGTGCAGGGCGTGGTGCTCCCGGGGTCTGCTGCCATGGACACCGCCAAAGAAGTGCGGAACGAATTCGTGGTGCAGGTGGAAGGCATCGTGAACGAACGCCCGGCGAAAAACATTCAGGAAGGGAAGCAGAACGGCGACATCGAGCTCGAAGTAAAGCAGCTTGCCGTTCTCTCGTCGGCGGAGGCTCTGCCCTTTGACCGCGATGCCGACGTCAACCTCGATACGCTCCTCGACTATCGCCCGCTCACGGTGCGCCGCGAGCGCGAGCGCGCAATTTTCGGCATCGAGCACGAAGTGATTTCCGCGTTCCGCTCGTACCTCGATAGCGAAGGATTCACCGAATTCCAGGCGCCGAAAATCGTGGGTCCGGATGCCGAGGGCGGCGCGGGCGTGTTCCGTCTCGATTATTTCAAGGATCGGAGCGCGTACCTTGCGACGAGCCCCCAGCTCTATAAGCAGCTCATGGTCGGCGCTTTTGAGCGCGTCTATGCGACGGGGCCGCAGTTTAGAGCCGAGAAGCACTCCACCACGCGGCATTTGAACGAGATTTCCATGCTCGATTTTGAAATGGGTTTCATCAAAGACCATCGCGACGTCATGAACATGGTGGCCGGGCTTTTGCGCGCAACGACGAAGCGCATCGGCGAGCGCCGCAAGGCGGAGCTCGCCGTGCTCGGGATGGAACTGCCGCTCGCGCCGGACCCGTTCCCCGTCATGAAGCTCCGCGAAGCCCAGGAACTTATTTTCAAGGAAACGGGCAAGGACAAACGCAGCGAGCCGGACCTCGAGCCGGAGGACGAACGCTGGCTCTCGGAATACGCGCGCCAGAACCTCGGCAGCGATTTCATATTCATCACGCACTATCCCGTATCGAAGCGGCCGTTTTACACCATGGAAGATCCGGAAGATCCCGGCTTCACGAAAAGCTTCGACCTGCTGTTCCGCGGAGTCGAAATCCTTTCCGGGAGCCAGCGCGTGCACGAGTACGATGCGCTGGTGAAAAAAATCGAGTCGAAAGGCCTCGATCCGGCGAAATTCGATTTCTATCTTATGTCCTTCAAATACGGGCTGCCGCCGCACGGCGGTATCGGCATGGGACTCGAACGGCTTACGCAGAAATTCTGCGGGGTCGAGAACGTGAAAGAGGCCACGCTCTTCCCGCGCGACCTTAACCGCATCGACGTGCTCCTCTCAAACGCCGTGCCCGACGAAGAAGCATAACTCTCTATCCATGATGACGCTCAAAGAAATGTACGAAACGGCGGTAGAAGCGGGTATCGATGCGGACCCGCGCGGGCGCGCGGGCGTGGCGAAATACCTCGCGCGCCGCAAAAAAGAATACGACGCGCTTTCCAAAGACAAGCAGGCCGAATACGACCTCGAAGACTTGCACCACCCCTATGCCGACTCGCGCATCCTTTTCGGCGACCCT
>CAYYYQ010000071.1:0-2351 GCA_964475915.1 uncultured Candidatus Saccharibacteria bacterium | reverse complement strand
CGTCCATCCAGTACGCGCCTTTGGCCGATGGGTCAAAGGGGAGCGCCGCCGGAATGTAGGTCGGCGTGAGGCACGAGAGGTCGGCATCCCCTTCCCCGGAAGCAATGTCGTACTCCGTTCCCGCGGCGAGGTCGGGGCAGTCGTACGACGAGTCCCCGACCGTAAAGGAGCCCGGGAACGTGCCCTTTCCATCGGCCATGCGCTGGCCTATCGCATTCAAGAGGGTGGCGACGTTGCTTTCGCGCTCGGTATTGCGCGCCTCGGCAAATTGGCGCGCGGGATTAATCGCGACCAGCACAATGGCCGCAAGAATGGCGATGATGCCGATGACGATAAGTATTTCGATAAGGGTGAAGCCGCGCGAAGCGCGCGGGCCACACCGATTGCGAGCGGTAGGCATAGCTATGCGTTAACCAGTAATGCAAAAACTGTAGCACTCCTTTGCGCCCACATTATTTCCCGGCCTCGGCGCTGGGGATTTCTTTCCATTCGAGCATTGAGCCGTCTGCGGGGGAAAACAATAGGGAAAACAGGCTCTTAGAGCGGTGCACCGTAGCGCCCACGTCTGCCGCCATGTCTTCGCCCTCTTCGCGATACGACGAAATCTCGCAGGTGATATCGCCAAGGGTGAGAGGGTCGCCTTGGTATCCCCCGGGGCTCATTGCGGCGAGAATGAGCGCGTTCGCGCAGCTTTCCGCAGCGGCAATGCTTTCTTCCTTGTATTCGTCGTCAAGGGCATTGAAGCGCTCGTACGCCCTCGTGAGCCCCAGAGCGGCAAGAACGGCGAGCGCCGCCGCGGAAATAATGAGCACCGAAACGAGCGCGATGAAGCCTTTGGTTACGGCGCGGTGCATATCATTGCGGAGTAGCGAACGCTTTCTATCGTGACCGCGGCCTCCCTGCCGCATCCATATGATTGAAGCGAGAACGCGTCTACCGCCACGCGGCCGCTCGTGAGCCGCAGAGAGCTGTCTCCCTCGCGCACCACCACTGCGCGAAGCGATGCGTCGTAGCGCATCGTATCCGCGCACGAATCGTAGGTGCGGATGCAGTACGCAGCTTTCGCCAAAACGAACGCCGCTTCGCGCTCCCCTTCCCCGCTTCCTTCGTCCACGCCCTCGGACGCCGCAAGAGACAGGCACGCGACGGCTCCCGCAATCAAAAGAGAAAGAAGCGCGCTATACACCAACACTTCGATGAGGGTAACGCCGCGCATACTAGAGCGATCGGAAGACGGACAAGGTCGTGCTTCCTGCCGCATATAAGCGCCCCTCCGCGTAATCAATGCCGCCCGGGGCCACGCCCGCGGCGGCGTATTGAAAGCGCTTCGCGGGCGCTCCCGGGTCGCTCACGCTCCATACTTCTATGCGGCGCGTCGAGAGCGAGTCGAGCGTTGCCGTGAGAAAGGCGATGCCGTCCGCAACGCGAATGCCGCTCACGTCTTTTTGCGATACCTCCCCTTTCCCCCGAGCGGCCAGGGTGCTCGTCGCAGCGACGGCAAGCAGTTCTTCGCTCGAGGTTGCGGATGCCCGGCCGACATAGAGGGTGTCGCCCATAAGCGCGAGCGCGGTGCCGTCCTGTGTGCTTGGAAAATCGAGCGACGCGACGGGCGTCGCGGATATGACCGAAGGATTGCTTACGTCGTATACGGCAAGCTCCCGCGTATCAAGGTCGTCGGCGGCATAGAGGAGCGTGCGGCCGTCGCTTCCTCTATGCACGGCGATGCCCTCCACCGTCGTTTCCAGGTTCGCGGAGCCGACTTCGTACGGAGCGGCGGGGTCGCTGACCTTAAACACATGGAGTTCGGGCTGCATCCCCGTGATGCGGCGCGTGGTTACGTATGCGTATCCGCCGTAATACGCGATATGTTCGGCTTGGGGATACGCGCCGTATCCATTCACGCCGGCAAGCGACCGCTCCGCGATAATGACGGGATGCTCGGGGACGCTTGCATCAAGAACGGCGAATTGCGTCGTCGTCGCATCAAGCGCGAGGAATACGAAGCGGCGGCCGTCCGCATCCATCACCGCGTCAAGCGCATTCGGGGCCGCAGAAAGCGTGAACGAGGGGTCCGCGGGGAGAAAAAGCGCGTCCGACGCTCCGCTTCCATCGGCAACCCGGAAATAGGGCGGCGCGGAAAGCCCGACATACACCTTGTCGCCGAGCGCATCAAGCGCGGTGCCCGAAACGCCTGGAATCGTTTCCGCGGCGGAAAGCGCCATGCCGCTCCATGCGTCTGCGCGCGGCGCGGCGTCGCAGTCGTACCCCAGCGCGACCATCTCGCGCGCGTCGCGGATAAATTTCTGGAGGCGCACGCTCCGCGCCCGCATGCGGGTATCCGTAGAAACGAC
>CAYYYQ010000070.1:0-1897 GCA_964475915.1 uncultured Candidatus Saccharibacteria bacterium | reverse complement strand
CGCGCTCCGGCCGGCACAAATTGTCCCACAATTTGTGCCCTCCCCAGGAATCGGACCTGAATCTGCTCGTTAGGAGTGAGCTGTTCTATCCATTGAACTAGGAGGGCGTGAGTGGACGATACCACAAAACCGCTCCGTCGGCCGACGGAGCGGTTTGTTTGCAGCTTCGCGTTACGCGGCGACGCCGAGGAGGCTCGAGAGCTTCTCTTTGTCGAATCCGACGACGATATCGTCGCCCACCATGATGACGGGCACGCCCATCTGGCCCGATTTCTGGATCATTTCCTGGCGCTTTTCAATATCGGCGGCGACGTTGTATTCCGTGTAATTCACGCCGTTTTCCTTGAAAAACTCCTTGCTCATTTGGCAGAAGTGGCAGGTCGGGGTGCTGTAAATAGTGACGGTTTTGTCCATAAGCATTTCGTTATGCCCGTAGTATAGCACACGGCGCCTGGGGATAACTCAGGGCATGCGGAGGACGGACCGCTTCCCCATGAAGTTGCGGTAGAGCGCTGTTTGAAGCGCCGCAGCGGCGAGATTTTGTCCGTACAAGCTTGGGTAGCGCGCCGGGTCGTGCGCGAAGTAGCGCTCTTCGTATGCGTCGATGATGAACCGCGCCGCAAGCTCGAGCATGATGTGCGCGACGCCGTCCGGCACGGCATTCCATTCTTCGCTCGTAATAAACGACGCCGTGCTCTTATAGCCTTCGAGCGCCGCGTCCCACAGATCGGGACTGAAGGTGCCGCCCGCATTACACCAGCTCCGGAGCATATCGCCGAGTTCGGTGGTGAGCGGGTACGCACCGACCGTGTCGAGGTCGATAACGGCGAGCGCCTTGCCCGCCTCATTAAACAGCACGTTCTCGAATTTAAGGTCTCCGTGCAGAATGCGTACCGGCAAGCCGTATATTCTCCCGGGAATGGCGTCGAGTCCCTGGATCACTTCTCCGGCAAGCGGGTGGAGTTTTGCGTATTTCTCCGACGCCGATTCGGATGCGTCGAGCTCTTTGAGCCGCGCGAGGTAGGCGCGGGTGTCGTGAAATCCCGGAATGCGGTGCCGAATGTCGTGCGGATAATCGGTAAGCGCTTCGTGAAAAGCGCCGACGAGCCGCGCGGCGTCGCGCGCTTCTTCCGCCGACGGCGCGCGCCCAAGGGGGGCGCCCGGAAGCGCCGTCACGAGCCTCCATCGCCCGCCCTCTGGGTCGCGATAAAAACGCTCGCCCGCTTTTGTGTGGATGAGCGAAAAGGTGGCGAGGCCTTTCGATTTCAGGTGGCTCGTGACATTCTCGAGGTCTTCAAACACCGCGTCGCCGAACACTTCGCTTACCCGCTGCAAAATGTAATCGCCGCCATCCGCTGCGACGAAATAGGTCGCGTGGATGAGCCCGCTTTTAAGCGGCGCGACGCTCTTAACCGCGCCAACCGGAAACTTCTCGAGTATGGAAGCGGTTTCAGCCATTGGATGAACTATAGCATGTTGCCTCTTTGAGGCGGTGTGGTATAGTCGCGCCGGAACCTGAAACCATGATGGGAGTGCGCCATGACGACTTTGACCGTAGTAAAGCCGAATGCGCGCCCCCGCTGGCGCGTTGTTGATCACTTTGAAGCACCGAAACACGGGAGGCAGTTCAGCGAAGACCGCCTCTTTATGGGAGAACGGGCGTGGGGAGCGTGCGATGGCGTGACGTGCGCAGGCACGCCCGTCACGCATCCAAGCGGCGTCACTCCGGGGGCGCTTGCCGCCAATTTGTTCGGTCCGGGAGTGGAAGAAGCCCTGCGCCTCAACCTCTCGCCGAGCCGCATCCCGCACCACCTCACCAACATCCTCGACGCGAAGACGCGGGGCACGGCCTATCACGGCCGCGCCGCGTACGTATGCGCGTTTCTTGTGGACGGAG
>CAYYYQ010000069.1:0-2346 GCA_964475915.1 uncultured Candidatus Saccharibacteria bacterium | reverse complement strand
CGACCGCGTGCGCCGCGCCGATCCGCGGCGTGCCAAAGACCTCGACCCCCAGAATCGCCGGCGGCTTATCCGGGCACTTGAAATCATCGCGACTCACGGCAGCGTGCCGGAGCGCGACCGCAGCCACCCGGCCTACGACGTGGAATGGATAGTGATGGACCCCGGGAAAGAAGCGCTCGCCGCGCGCATCGACGCGCGGCTCAAAAGCGCGTTTGAGCGCGGACTTATCGAAGAAGTAGAGCGCGTCCGCGGCGGAGTGGGCGATGCGCGGCTTAACGAGCTCGGGCTCGAATACCGAATTGTGGGCGAGTACCTCCGCGGGGAGCGCTCGGAGGAGTCGCTTCTTCCGGCCCTATCTTCCGCACTCCGCGATTACGCCCGCCGCCAGCGCGCCTGGATGCGGAAATTGGTGACTCCGTATCCCCTTCCATAAATTGGCGCCACCAAGAGCGTGCTAGCATGGCTAGTATGAAACGCATAGGTATCACGTTGGGTGTCATAGCCCTGCTTGTCGTCGTGGGTGTCGGCATTTGGTACCACTATTTCCGCGCCGCTCCTCGGACGCCTTCCCCGGTCACTTTCCCGAACGGACAAACTGCCCAAACGAACGCTCCGGCCAGCACGCCGAGCGCAAGCGCGACGCCTGCTGAATTCGCCGCCGATTTCTACCGGTGGTATATCTACGGCCTCAGCCAGGATCATGATTTTACAAGTTCGAGCGCCTATACTTCGACGGAAAGCTCATGGCTCACTCCCGAATTCATCGCGGGACAACAGGCATATATGGATGCGCACGAAGTAAGCCCGGTATTGCTTTCGCAAGACTACGGATCTTCGTGGCTCACCAACATACAAGCAAGCGAAATAAGCGAAACGGACGCCACGGCGGCAGTCCTTATCTCTCTTGGCACCGGCGACCAGCTGAAGCACCTCCAAGTGGGGCTTACGAAAGTAAACGGGGGGTGGCGTATCGCAACGATTACCAAGAGCCCTTAGGATCCCGGGCGATACACGACGTAGGAACCTTTTTGAGTTATGTAATCGGTCGAGGCGTACATGCTCTTTTGCTTGAAATCGGACACCCACTGCGTACCGTCATAGAGAGCAATGTGTCCCGCATCGTGTCCCGTAACGGGCTGGAACACGACGACGTCGCCTTCCTTCGGGGAATAGCTCGTTCCATTGCTTGCGACGGGTACGAATCCGTCTTTCGTTAAATACGGCCCGTATTGGTAGGCATCCGGCGGATGGTTGGCATTCAAATCGGTGTAGCCGCCCGCCGCGAGCGCTTCTCGCACGTATTGGGCGCAGTAGCCGGTTGATGCCGGCTTTGCGTTTTTATCCGCATAGGCAGCCGCGCTCAGCACGTTTATGTCGCTCGTGCCCGACGCATTCGGGGTAATGGCGACCCCGCTCGGCGTCGTAAAATTGTTTTTATTATTATCGCCCGTAATGGTCGCCGTGATGCAGCGGGCGCCGCCCGACGTGCCCAAAATGGACGTGGCGCCCGAAATGCCGCCCGGGACGCCGAGCGCCAGAAGCAGCGTATTCACGATGAGCCATGCGCTCAAAGTAAGGACGAGGCCGATCGCCGCATTCATGAGCGCTTTTTTCGCGGTCGAGCGGTTTTCGGGGCTGACCGGATTAATGACCCACATAAATCCGGCATAGGCGATGGCAAGCACGGCCATGACGATAGCCAGGTAAATGGCGAACCGAATGAGGTTGTAGAGCACGCTCAAGAATCCGGGCCATCCCGCCGGACAGCTTTGGAGATCGGAAGGAACGATGGGTCCCGAGAACGTGCCGGTTTGAGCAAGCGCCATGGCCGGAACAAGCACGATCGCGAATGCGAATAGGAAAAGAAGGGAGCGGGAAACGCGCATAGTGCTATTGTAGCCCACCCTTTCTCGCGCGGGGCCTGCTTTCCCCAAGACCGAAGGTTTGCTAGGCTAGCTTGGTGCGCGAGGGTCCATAGTTTAATGGTAGAACGTCGGTCTCCAAAACCGTCGGTGTAGGTTCGATTCCTACTGGGCCCGCCTTCGGTTCGCCGAAGCGAACCTACGGCGTGGCGAAGCCCGCCAATAGGTTTGCAAAGGTGACATAATTAAGAAATGCACTATGTGTATAGTCTGAAGTGTAAAGAGGGTTATTATGTCGGGTGCACGGACGATTTACGTGCCAGACTTGAAAGACATCAGAGGGGTCAGGTACCAGCGACAAAAGACAGATTGCCCGTTGATGTATATTTTTATATCGCGGTAGGCGATAAATATGCGGCGTTTAAATTAGAGCGGTACCTCAAAACGGGATCGGGTCGTGCGTTTATAAACAAGCATTTCTAAA
>CAYYYQ010000068.1:0-11659 GCA_964475915.1 uncultured Candidatus Saccharibacteria bacterium | reverse complement strand
ACGGTGGTGGAAGAATACGCCCGCAAAAGCGAAGTCCCGCCCGTACATGGCGGCAGACATGGCGGCAGCGGATGGAAGTCGTCGCGATGGGCGCTCTACCTTGAGCTCCTGCCGCGCCCGGCTTCGAGGGAAGTGGTCGAGGAATTGGAACAGCGCTTCCGTCTCGCGCATTCCCTCAACACCGACGTCCGGTGGGCATATCTGCTTCTCGCCGTCGAAAGCGGATTCACCGACGTGTATGGCGAAGTTGAGGAATTTCTGCTCCAGCAAGGGCGCATGAAATACCTCAATCCGCTTTACCAGGCACTTGCCAAAACGCCGCATGGCCGTGCTTTCGCGGAACACATCTTTGCCAAGGCGCGTTCTCGGTATCACCCCATTGCGGTGAGTCAGGTGGAGCGCGTCTTGCGGGAAGCGCGCGCCACATAACCTTGTTCGTTATGCAAAATAAAGAAGGGCGACCCTATGGGCCGCCCTTTTGCATTTGTCTTGAAATCAAAAAATGAAAATGGGCCGAAGCGGTGAAGCTCCGGCCCATTGAACTGCGCGCTAGCGCGTGTAGTCCAGGAACTGTTCCCTGGTCCACACGAACACCGACTTGTCGGGGCACATGTCGCCGCCTTGCCGCGGCGGGGCATGATAGCGCACCGACACGGTGCCGGCCATGGCGTTCTCGTCGAACACCACGACCTTGCCGTCGTTGCTGGTGCAGTAATCGCCGGGGGCGAAGCTGCGGGTTTCGTTGGACAGATTGCCGTCCTTCGAAAGCTGCAGCTGGTGCACGCCCGTGAGGCGGGCCGTCGTGCGGGTGCCGACGTTCAGGTTGTCGTAATCGGCGGCGTGCGCTTTGATCGTGCCCAGCACCAAGATGCTGAAAAGCACCATTGCCATGCTGACCACGAAATCCTTATGAATCAATTTCATTTTCAATCTCCCAGCTCTACGGAATCCACCACGGATCCGGTTCGCTATTGATAGTGTCACACATTATATACATAGTCAATGGGTGCGGGCGGGCGGTATACTGTGGGCATTACGAATCCGTAACCCAATTTTTCATGGACTTCGCCGTTAACTACTGGGCCATCATCGTTACTTCCATTATCAACATGGCGCTCGGCATGGTGTGGTACGGGCCGTTCTTCGGCCGCTATTGGATGCGCGTGACGGGCGTCTCGCGCGACATGGAGAAAAAAGGTGCGGGGAATGCGATGTATCGCTCCATGTTCATCGCCTTTATCCTCGCCCTCATTTCAAACTACGTCCTCGCGCAGTTCGTGATTATGGCGGAAACGGTGAACGGCATGTCGGGATGGGCGGCGGGCGCCATGGGCGGATTCTGGATCTGGCTCGGATTCATCCTCATCGCGCATTCGGGCGTCACCTTGTGGGAAGGCAAGCCGTGGAAGCTCTGGGCCCTCTATTCGGGCTATTACCTTGTCCTCTTCCTCATAAACGGTGCCATCCTCGCCGCGTGGATGTAACTACGTCGCCTCCGGCGTTTGAACCATGGACAGTAAGTCCTCAAACTCCAACCTTCACCGGGCTGCAAAAGTAAAGAACGACGAGTTCTATACCCAGCTTGCTGATATTGAAAATGAGCTGAAGCATTACAAGGATCAGTTTCGTGGAAAAGTAGTACTGCTAAACTGTGACGACCCATACGAAAGCAACTTCTTCAAATATTTTGCGGCCAATTTCAGACATTTAGAACTTAAAAAGCTTATTGCTACAAGCTACGCGGGCTCGCCAATCGTGGGCACACAGCTACCACTCCTTCTAATGGAAGGAATGAAGCCAAATGGTAAACAGCCACTCAAGATCGAGATAAACGAAGTACCAGATGCCGATGGTGACGGCGCGATTGACCTTACAGATGTGCAGCATCTCCTTAAGCACGACAAAAATACGGCGAGTCCCATTACAGGCAATGGCGACTTTCGGAGCGCTGAGTGCGTTGAATTTTTAAGAGAGGCGGATATCGTGTGTACCAACCCGCCTTTTTCACTTTTTCGTGAATATGTAGCCTTGTTGATGAAACACAATAAAAAATTCTTGATCCTGGGGCACCAGAATGCAATTATTTACAAAGAGATTTTTAAGTTTATTAAAGAAAATAGACTATGGCTTGGATATGATAATGGCGGTACGAAATGGTTTGAAGTCCCAATGGACTATGATATACAGACTGAGTCAAGGATTAAGATTGAAAAGGGAACAAAATACTTCAGCATGGGAAGCATCGTGTGGTTTACTAATCTAAATACAGCTAAACGTCACCAACTATTAGATTTGTACAAGAAATATAGCCCTGAAGAATATCCGAAATATGATAACTATGATGCAATAGAAGTGAGCAGATATTTGGATATCCCGATGGACTATAGTGGCGTCATGGGAGTGCCAATTACTTTTCTAGACAAATATAATCCCGATCAATTTGAGATAGTGGGATCAAATCGTGGGGTGGACCAAGACCCAGCTGGAATCTACGGCAGAGGATCTCATTTAAATGGCAAGGAAACATTTAAGCGCATTTTTATCAGACAAAGAAAATAAGATGAAAATTGATCTCCAACGAATCTCTATACGCGATGTGTTTTCAGGATACAAGAATAGCGCAGAGGAAGGAGTCATAGCCTATGGCGGGAAGCTCGATATTCGCCCTAAGTATCAGCGAGAATTTGTTTACAAAGGTCACCAGCGTGACGCCGTTATTGAAACGGTCAAGAAAAGTTTCCCGCTCAATGTGATGTACTGGATGGTGAAGGACGATGGAGGATATGAAGTACTCGATGGACAGCAGCGTACATTGAGTATTTGTCAGTATGTAAACAACGAGTTTTCACTTAATGAGAAGTATTTTCACTCTCTAACCAAAGACGAGCAGGAAAGTCTTTTGAATTATGAGCTGATGGTGTATTGGTGTGAAGGTAACGAGAAGGAGCGACTTGATTGGTTCCGCGTCATTAATACCGCCGGTGAAGTATTAACTCCACAGGAACTCCTCAATGCCGCATACACCGGTCCTTGGCTTTCTGACGCTAAGTTAAAATTTAGTAAATCAAATGGGGTAGCATATTTGCTTTCGAATGACGGCGGCCCACTTTTGACGGGCTCTCCCATTCGTCAAGAATACTTGGAAACGACACTTTCGTGGATCAATAATGGGCGAGTAGAGGAGTATATGTCACAGCACCATCATGATGAGAGTGCGGACGAATTGTGGCAATATTTCCAACAAGTAGTTGCGTGGGTACGAGAAACCTTCCCAAATTACCGTAAAGAAATGGCACATGTGAATTGGGGTGAGCTATATAACGAATTCAAAGATAAGACACTAAACCCGGATAAGCTCGAAACCGAAGTCAAGAAATTGATGCAAGATGATGATGTCACCAAGAAGTCCGGCATTTATCCATACGTACTTACGCGAAAGGAGAAGTATCTGTCCATCCGGGCATTTACGGACAAAATGAAACGCGAGGTATATGAGCGCCAAAATGGCATTTGCCCTGTCTGCAAAAAGCATTGGGATATCTCTGAAATGGAGGCAGACCATATTACGCCATGGCATGAGGGAGGAAGGACCATAGCCGAAAATTGCCAGATGCTCTGTAAGGACGATAATCGGACTAAATCGGGTAAGTAATAACAGAAATCCCTACCATGCTAGCTTTCTTGGAAAATCCGTGGGTTATAGGAATTTCAACTCCTATAATTGCTGCCCTCGTTATTTACTTTCTTGGAATTGAAAGCAAAAAGAAAGAAAGTGACAAATCTTCCATAAAGTCAAATCTCACAAATAATAACCACACAAATCAAACTCAGAACTTAATTGTAAAGAACTATTTTGGGCAAAAGTCTGATGAGCTGAGAGCTTCTAACTTACACGAAGTGTCATCATCACAGGTGAATCTACTGAAGCAGGAGACAAAGGTGCTCTTTATTGATGATTTAGATCTAAAAAAGAAAATTAAGAACCTCAAAGAAGCGGGGTGGGTAAGAGTGTCTCAACTAAAAGACGCGCCAAATATAGATGTGCAAGAAATAAGGGATGCAGATGTTATTTTTGTTGATTACAAGGGTATAGGGGAAACAGGATCTGGAGAACAAGGCTTGTCAATTCTAAGTGCTCTAAAGCGTCGATATACAAACGAAAAATATCTCATACTCTACTCAGCACACGATGTTCCGGTAGACGCATTTAATCGGGGAGCAAATAGTTATTTATCAAAGAACTCAACGATCTACGAACTTGAGCAAAAGATCTTAGAAGGCATTAACGAAATTAAAAGATGATCTACTTTGAATTAGTGGACAAGAATGGAGATTTAGTACATTCTACTATAAAAAATAGCAAATACGAGGGTCTTTTTGCGGATTGTAAAACCGAAACATGTAAAAAGAGTAATTGCAGACAGGTATATAAAAAATACAATATCGGCAGCGTTAGGATATTAGGCCAAGCAGATGATGACGCTCTAGTTACTGCCAAAATCGCTAACAGAACTGCAGACGTATATTCTAGCCTTTTAGCTACGCTCTTGGATATTAAGAAGCAACAGGAAATTCAATATTCGATTTTCTCACATAACCTTATCACTACTCATTCAAGATTGCAGGACGAAATCGCTTCCATTATTCCTGAAGAGAAACTTGCAAGAGCTCTTACTTATAATGAGCAGGTCGCAGAAGTAAGATCTGCTATCGAGTCTGATGTTCTTGGTACCTCAGAATCCATTTTTGAAATTGCTAAAAGAATAATTGATCTACAGTCACAAATAACAGGTTTCAAAGTCTTGAGTGGAGAAATAAAGCCAAATATCTTTCCGCAAAATATCAAAAAGGTACTCTTAAATATTATTTATCCATATTACGAAGATTTTAGAAAAATAAATGTAGATATCAAACTGTATATTGAAGATGCAATTGCAGCTGGTAATCTGCTCCCTCTCGATTACAAACTCTTTAATATAGCGATTCACCACTTTCTTAATAACGCATTAAAATATAGTTACCCCGACTCGCATATCGACATTCGATTTGATGTTTCAAGTAAAACGTTGTCCTTCGACATGATTAGTTTAAGAATTGAAGAGTTTGAACTAGAAACAATCTTTGAGTTAAAAGTCTCAGGAACTAATGCCAAAGGCATTCCAGGTGACGGAATTGGGATGTACATGCTTCAAAAGGCTCTAAAGTTGTTAGAGGCAAATATGAAGATACAACCCGACTACACATTTGAAAAATGGTTAGAAGGAAAGGCATACCACAGAAATATTTTCTACATCAACTTTAAGACTTAGTGCTGATGAGATAAGTGTCGGGGCGGTTTGGTTTAACTCGGAGCGGGAACAACTAAATTCGAAGCGGTAAAATAGGTGGATGCCTGAATATGTACAGCTGCCGCGCCGCAGGCGCGGCACGAAGTCGTATCGCGCCGCGGTGGCCGCGGCGCGGAGGTTGGCGGCGGAACGCCTGGCGCATTTCGCGGGCGTGTACGGGATACGGCACGGCGCCGTGTCGATACGCAAGCAGCGCACGCGGTGGGGGAGCGCGAGCACGAGCGGGAACCTATCGTTCAATTTCCGCATTGTCTACCTTCCGCCCGAACTTGCGGACTACATCGTCATCCACGAGCTCTGCCACCTCGCGCACATGAATCACTCGAAGCAATTTTGGGAACTGGTTTCCCGCGCCGATCCGGAGTGGAAAAAGCACCGCGCCCTGCTGCGCCGCTACCGATTTTAAGAAGCAATAGTGGGTGAAAAGCCGGAGCGGGCCCCCGTATATAATGGGTGCATGAGTAAACGCGCATGGGTAATGGCGGGATGCGCGGTCGGGGCGCTCGCGACCGTCATCATTGTGGCGGCGGCCGCTCGCGCTCTTTTGCAGAACCCCACGCCCGAAGTCGCGGCGCCGGTGGGGCTCGCGGCCGCTGCGGCCGCGATTCAAGCGCCGTCGCCCGGGCTCCATCCGGCTGAAATTATCATTCCGGCCATCGGCGTCGATGCAAAAACCGAAGACGCGGGTGCCATCCCGGGCGGCGCCGTGGCGCTGCCTTCGTCGCTGTCCACCGTGGGCTGGTACAAGTACGGCGTGATGCCGGGCCAGGCGGGCACCGCCGTCCTATACGCGCGATACGAAAGCGACTCTGGACACGCCGGAGTATTCAAGCGCCTCTACGAACTTCAGGCGGGCGACACTTTTTCCATAAAAACAGACGACGGCCGCACGCTCCATTTCGTCGTGGATTCGACGGCGACCTATCCGTATGACGCCGTGCCGCAGGACGCGCTCGGCGGGGGCCCGGGAGACGGCGCCGCGCATGCGGCCCTCATTACCGGCGCCGGCGCGCGGCTCTACGACCCTCTGGAAGGCATGACGCAGGACCACCGGCTCGTCGTATACGCGACGCTTTCGAGTACGGACGCGCCCTAACCCCAGGTATACTGGGCAGAATGACGCAATCGGAAGCGCTCACCATTATGAAATCGGGGGCGAACGTGTTTCTCACCGGCGAGCCGGGGAGCGGCAAGACGCACACGGTAAACGCCTATACCGCGTGGCTGCGCGAGCGGGGCATCGAGCCCTCGGTGACGGCGGCGACCGGCATCGCCGCCACCCACGTGGGCGGCAAGACCATCCACGCATGGAGCGGCATCGGGAAAAAAGAATACCTTTCGCACGCGGACCTCGACGATATCGCGAATCGCGAGGCGGTCGCGCGCCGCATCCATAAAGCGACGGTGCTTATCATCGACGAAATTTCCATGCTTTCGGCCACGACGTTCGGCATGGCGGATAGGGTGTGCCGGGAAGTGCGGCGCACGGATGCGCCCTTTGGCGGGATGCAGGTCATTTTGGTCGGCGATTTCTTCCAATTGCCGCCCGTGACGCGGGCGGGGCGGGAGCCGAATTTCGCGTACGAATCCGACACCTGGAAAGAACTGAACCCCCTCATTTGCTACCTGCACGAGCAGCACCGCCAAGACGACGACGCGTACCTTTCCGTGCTTTCGGCCATCCGGCGCGGGGAAGTCGAGGAATACCACTTCGAGCTTCTTTCGGGGCGGCGGACCAGCGAAGCCGATGCTCCCGCGGACGCGCCGCGGCTGTATTCGCACAACGCGGACGTCGACGCGCTCAACGCCGCGGCGCTGCGCCGCCTCCCGGGCGGCGCCAAGCGCTACACCATGTCGACCGCAGGACAGTCCGCGCTTGTCGAGGGACTGAAGCGCGGATGCCTTTCGCCCGAACTGCTTGAAGTAAAGCAGGGCGCCGCCGTCATGTTCACGAAGAACGATCCGCGCGGGCGATTCGTGAACGGCACCCTAGGCACCGTCATTGGATACGAGCCCGGCACGAACCTGCCCATCGTGGAAACGCGCGACGGCGCGGAAATCGTCGCGGAACCGATGGAATGGCAGGTGGAAGAAAACGGCAAGGTGCGCGCGAGCGTGAAGCAGGTCCCGCTCCGGCTCGCGTGGGCCATCACGGTGCATAAAAGCCAGGGCCTTTCCATGGACGCCGCCGTGATGGATTTGGGGAGAGCGTTCGAATACGGCCAGGGATACGTCGCGCTTTCGCGCGTGCGGCGCCTCGCGGGGCTCCACCTCATCGGCATGAACGACCGCGCGCTCATGGTGCACCCCATGGTGACGAGCAAAGACGAAGTATTCCGGGAGCTTTCGAGCGCCGCGGCCGCGACTTTTGCGGGCATGGAAGAAAGCGAAATCGCCCGCCTGAGCGAGCGATTCGTAAAAGCGATGGGAGGAAACGCGAAGCCGCTTAGCGGGCGCGGGACCGCTTCATCCGGAGCGCGAAGTGGAACGAAGAATAGGAGAGGTAGAGCGCGATAGCGAACCCGAACCACGAAAGCCATACGGGGATGGAATAATCGCCGAAAATAATCGGCGAGCCGAACATAAGCCGCAGCGCGTGGACCAGGGCCACGACGAGGAAGACGGCGCCCGCGATAACGAGGAGCCGGTATTCGCTCGGCGAGTGCACCGGCGACTTCACGTGCCAGCCGTAATACACGAGGATGGCGAGGAGCCCGACGTTGAATATCATCGCCGGAACGATGTCGTAATCGGCAAAGGGCGTACCGGCAAATACCAGGGGGAGGAGGCCGGTCCACGAAAGCCACAGCACGGTGATTATTTTCGCGGCGACCATGCCGGAAAGAAACTTCGCAATTTCACGGAGCCAGTTATTTTTCATAAAGAGCAAAAGTAATAAAGGAGGCGGGGTAGTGCCGCTTACCCCTAGTATGACACCCCGCGCGGCCTTTGTGGCCGCGCGGGGTGCATAACTTCCGCACATCCTATTGCTCTGCGTCGATGGCCGCGTCTCCGTTTTCTGTCGCGTCGCTCGACGTTGCTTCGTCGGCTGGGGAAGATTCGTCCATTTCTTCCGACGGCGTCGCTCCTGCATCTATCATGAGCGGGTTCGCATCGGATTGCGCATCGGACGCTCCTTGTGCGTCGTCTGCGTCGTCGGAGGGCGTCACTTCGCCGTTCGCTACGTCCGCTTGCGCTTCGTCCGAGAGGTCGTATCCCGCGTCGTCAAGGAGCGCTGCGACGTCGGCGTCCGATTGGTTTTCATCGAGCACGGCATCGTCCGAAAGCTCTGCCGACGAATCGGCGTCGTCGCCCGCGAGCACTTCGGTATCTTCGGCCGGCGAGAATACGCCGTCGCCGTCGTCTGCGACCACCGCGGCGGTAACCGTCGTGCCGCTCGACACATGGCTGCCCGTATGGTGCTTAACGTGCACATTCCGGTGTTCGCCCGCAGGCAATAGGTCGCTTTGCCCGACGACGGTCGTCGCGCCGCCCGAGTCTTTTGCATACACGACGACATACCCCGGCTTTGCGAGCTTGGCATAGGTCACCACGGTTTCGTCTCCGGGCGGCTGGTCTTGGATAAGTACGGCGTTATCGTTGGTCACGAGTTCCGTTGCATACGCGTGGTCGAGGTACCAATACCCGCCCACGAGCACGATGACTGCGGCAACGCCGCCTGCCATCCACCACTGCTGTGAAGTCATAAATAAAGAAAGTTTGATTGTTACAAGAGCGCAGACGCGCCACCCGCCCAAATCTTTCACCTCGGATTCATGCCCGCCGCTGCGTGCTAGCATGAGGCCATGGCCCTATTCTTCATTTCGCTCCTTGCCGGGCTTTTGACCGTGCTTTCGCCGTGCGTTTTGCCCCTGTTGCCCGTTATCGTCGGCGGTTCCGTCGCCGGAGAACTTAAATTGCGCCGCGCCGTCACGGTCACGGCATCGCTTGCGCTGTCGGTCTTTCTGTTCACGCTCCTGCTTAAAGTCTCGACGCTGTTCATCAACGTTCCGGCGACGTTCTGGAGCTATGTGTCGGGCGGGCTCGTTATCCTCGTCGGCCTTGCGACCCTGTTCCCGCAGATATGGGACGGGCTCGGATTCATGGCGAGGGCCAATCGCGATTCCAACAAGCTCATGTCGGCCGGCTTCATGCAGCAGAATTTCTGGGGCGACGTGCTGGTCGGCGCCGCGCTCGGGCCGGTATTCTCGACTTGCAGCCCCACCTATTTCATCGTGCTCGCGAGCGTTTTGCCCGTGAGCCTTGCCGCGGGCCTGGCCGACATTATCGCGTATATCGCGGGACTTTCTATTTCGCTCCTCATTATTTCGGTCGTTGGGCAAAGAATCATGCACGGGCTCGGCATAGCCGCAGACCCGAACGGGTGGTTCAAAAAAGTGCTCGGCATCCTGTTCATCCTCATCGGCATCGCCATCATCAGCGGGTTCGACAAAGTGATCGAGGCGCCACTTTATAGCGTGTTCGACGAAACGGTGGTGGAGCAGCACCTTCTTCAATCGAATACCGGGAGCGACGGAGCGCCCGCGCCGCTCACGCCCTATGCCGCTCCGGGCGGAGCGGCGACGACGACGCCCATGCCGAACTCGCTCACCCTCGCCGAGAAACAAGCGCGGTACCATCTTGCGCCGGAACTGGTTTCTCCGGACGCGTACCTCAATACCGGCGGACAGCCGATTTCCCTCGCGCAGTATCGCGGGAAAAACGTCGTGCTTCTCGATTTCTGGACCTATTCCTGCATCAATTGCTTGCGCACGCTCCCATACCTCACCGCATGGTACGGAAAATATAAAGACGAGGGCCTGGTCGTCATCGGCGTGCATACGCCCGAATTTGCGTTCGAGCACGTGGAAAGCAATGTCGCCGCAGCCCTCAAGCAATACGGCATTGCGTACCCCGTCGTTTTGGATAACGAATACCAAACCTGGAATGCGTATCAGAATCAGTATTGGCCGCACGAATACGTGATCGACATCGACGGATTCATCACGCACGACCACGCCGGGGAAGGGGAATACGACCAAACCGAAGCCGCGATTCAGGCGGCGCTCCGGGAGCGCGCCGGGCGGCTCGGCATGGATGACGCCGCCATCGCTTCGACCACGACGCCCATTGCCCCCACAGAGCCCACACGGGTGGGAAGTCCCGAAACCTACTTCGGCAGCAATCGGAATCAGTTCCTCGGAAATGGGAATCGTGGCGTAAGCGGCACGCAGTCATTCACGCCCCCGCTTGCTCCGGAGCTGAATGTGCTTTACCTCGGCGGCACCTGGGACATAGAGCCCGAATACGCCGCGACGACCGACGACGCCGAAACCATCGAGTACGAATATAATTCTCAGGACCTTTACTTTGTCGCCTCGGCCGATTCTCC
Organism: uncultured Candidatus Saccharibacteria bacterium; assembly: GCA_964475915.1. Lineage (GTDB taxonomy): Bacteria > Patescibacteriota > Minisyncoccia > Phycocordibacterales > Phycocordibacteraceae > C7867-001. The sequence continues at coordinate 919 of CAYYYQ010000068.1, read as the reverse complement.
TGTGCAGGTGGAAGTGATCCAGGACGGCGCGCCGGTAGGGAGCGCGGCCGGCGCGGACGTGAATTCCACTACTTCCATGATGACGATAGGAGCGAATCGGCTCTACAAGGTCGTCCACAATCCCGCTCCCGGGTATAATTTGATCGAGATTAAATTAAAAAGCGCCGGCCTTAAGGCCTACACCTTTACATTTGGGTAGGCTTGATATTTCCCATATATAGTGATATAATATATAGGTATCCTACAAGGAGGACTTGATGCACCGTTTGGTAAAACGCGGCGCGATCCTCCTTTCGGGGGTCGCGTTCTTTACTTTTTTCGGCAAAGAAGTATCCGACGTTGCGTTCATTGGGATTGCGTTTGCCGCACGCCACCTCTACCGGCTCATGCTCCCCATATTCCGGTGGGTCGCTGAATGGGCAGTGGAGCATGTCGTCACGGAAAAACTGACGCGCATGGCCATACTGCTCGTTCCGGTTCTCGGCACGCTGCGGATATGGACGCGATTCCATTCCCGCCGCGTGAAAAAATGGTGGGTCGCGCAGTCGAAGAGACGGCAATTCATCATTGCGCTCGTTCCGGCGGTAGGTGCGGTCGCGATAAGCATGGCGTTCGGGCTTTCGCTCGGTACGCTCGCGGTATTCGCACTCACTTTCCCGCGGACAGCGGCGTTTTTCACCGGGCTTTCGTATCGCTTCATCAAAACGGCTGCTGAAATGGCAGCCATGCGATGGGTCGAGCCTTGGTTTGAAGCAGTGTGGACGTGGATACCTCTTGTTCCGCGCTTATGGATCGAGGAAAAGTATTCAGGCCTCTGGTATTGGACGATGCTTCGCATCGTCCGGAATCGGAGGGACATGGTACTCCTTGTCCACAGGCACCGCCGTGATCTCGCCGTGCGGGCTCACACAATAATCAC
>CAYYYQ010000067.1:0-4588 GCA_964475915.1 uncultured Candidatus Saccharibacteria bacterium | reverse complement strand
AAAAGCGACGCGCGACGCGAAAAAGCACATGATCATGGTGCGCCGCACGAACACCAACTCCATCCCGCACGCGGTGATGGCGAAATACTCGGCATCGACGGTGGAAATGATCCCGAGCCCCGGGCGCGGGCTTGTCGCCGGGAGCGCGATGCGCACCGTGCTCGAACTCGCCGGCGTCACCGACGTTATCGCCAAAATCTATACCCGAACGAAAAACAAGCTCACCATCGCGCGCGCGACCGTGAAGGCGCTCGGCCAGATAACGGCGTAATCAATTTGTATGCAACTCAACACTCTTTCGGCAAAATCAAAACGGGTCCGCAGCCAGCGCGTCGGCCGGGGCGGTAAGCGCGGGAAAACCTCGGGCCACGGCGGCAAAGGGCAGACCGCGCGCGCGGGCCACAAAATCCGCCCGGAAATGCGCGACCTCATCAAGAAGCTCCCGAAGCGCCGCGGCCACGGCAAAAATCGCGCCCGCACGGTGCGCATCGACCGCACTACCATTATGCCCGTGAACCTCGCGGCGCTTGAAGCCTCGTTTGCCGCCGGCGACACGGTGACGCCGGCGACGCTCGCTCGGCACGGCCTCATCCGCTCCGCAAAAGTACGCGTGAAAATCCTGGGCACGGGCGAAGTTTCTAAAGCGCTTTCGGTTTCAGGCTGCACCGTTTCGGAAAGCGCAAAAGCCGCCATCGTGAAAGCCGGCGGTTCCGTGCTTTCCGGACGGGCGTAGCACTTGCTATGCTTTCCACCTTTTTCCACAAATTCCATCTCGCGGTCACGGATCCCGTTATCCGCAACCGCATCTTGTTCGTGCTCGGCGCGTTCGTGGCGTTCCGCTTCCTCGCCGCTATTCCCATTCCGGGCGTGGACCGGTTCGCGCTCGAAAGCTTCTTCGCCAACAATCAATTTTTCGGCCTCTTGAACGTCTTCTCGGGCGGAGGATTTTCCAAACTTTCCATCGTGATGCTCGGCGTGGCTCCCTACATCACCGCGTCCATCATCATGCAGCTCGGCACCATCCTTTTCCCGCAGATTAAGCGCATGTATACGGAAGAAGGGGAGGCCGGCCGCGCGAAATTCATCGAATGGAGCCGCATCCTCACCATCCCCATCGCCGTCGTCCAGGCCGTGGCGTTCTTGTCGCTGCTCCAGAGCCAGGGCATTTTGGGCCAGCTCTCGTCGCTTCAATTTACGTCCGACATCGTCATGGTAGCGGCCGGGTCCATGCTCCTCATGTGGATCGGCGAGCTCATCACCGAATTCGGCATCGGGAACGGCGTTTCGCTCATCATTTTTGCCGGCATTGCTTCGCGCATCCCGTCGGGAGTGTCGCAGGCGCTCTTTACCGCAAGCACGGCGAACATTCCGGCGTACCTTGCGTTCGCCGTGCTTGCGGTCCTCGTCATTTACGCCGTCGTCGTCGTGTCCGAAGCGGAACGCACCATCCCCATCGCTTATGCGCGGCAAGTACGGGGGTCGCTTTCTGCGACCGGCGCCGCGACCTCTCTGCCGAATCGCCTGCTTCAGACCGGCGTCATCCCCATTATTTTCGCGCTCTCGCTCCTCCTGTTCCCGCAAATGATATTGGCGGCCCTTTCTGCGGCCGGATTTGGGTGGGCGGTGACCGCATCGCTTTGGTATGCGTCGTTTGCGGGTAACACGCTTGCGTACGGCATCGTGTACTTCGTTTTGGTCGTCATCTTTACCTACTTCTATACCTCGATTACGTTCGAGCCCCACCGCGTTGCGGAGAACCTGCAAAAATCGGGAGCATTCGTTCCGGGCGTGCGCCCCGGGCCTGAAACCGAGCGCTACGTGGGAGCCGTCGTGTCCCGCATCACGCTTCCGGGCGCCGTCTTTTTGGGTCTCGTGGCCGTGGTGCCGTTCATCATCCAAGGCCTCACGGGGGTGACCGCCATCCTCGTCGGCGGTACGGCGCTCCTCATCGCGGTGCAGGTGATTCTCGACCTGGTGCGCAAAATCGACGCACAAGTTTCTCTCCGCGAGTATTAAAACGCAAAAATAACCCCATCTGCTTCGTTGCGGGTCCCTATCAACTCCTTCGCCGTATGTCGCATACGTCTCCGTCGTTGATTTTCCCGCGCCTCGCATCTGAAGCCATTTTTACGTTTTAGGTATAAAATATTTTCATGGAACCACGCACCATACTTTTCATCGGCAAGCCGGGAAGCGGCAAGGGCACGCAGGCAAAGCTTTTATCCGAAAAAACGAACTGGCCCGTCATGGCGTCGGGCGATGCGTTCCGTGCCATTGCCAAAGAGGACAGCGCGGTGGGGCATCGGGTAAAAACGGAGATGGAGCAAGGCCTTCTCATGCCCGAATGGTTTGCCATGTATCTTTTCCAAAAATCGGTCTTTTCGCTTCCCGAAACGTCGGGGGTCATTTTCGACGGGTTTGGCCGTAAACTCCCGGAAGCGCAGATGGTCGCGAGCGTACTTTCGTGGCTTGGCCGCAAGCTTGAGGTACTCCACGTAAACGTGTCCGACGAACACATTTTGGACCGCATTCAAAAGCGCCAAGGCATCGAAGGCCGCGCCGATGACGCGAATATCGCCAAAAGGCTCGACGAATTCCGCGAACATACCGGGCCGTCGATCGAGTTCTTCCGCAGTCTTGGCGTTGTCACCGACATAGACGGCGAACCGAGCGTCGAAGCCATCCACGCGGACATTTTGAATAAGTTGGGAATACAGTAAACGAATGACCATCCGGAACGAAAAAGAGCGGGCGCAGGTCGTTGAAGCGGGGAAGCATTTGGCGGAGGTGCTCGACGCGCTTCAACAAGAAGTGGCTCCGGGCGTTTCGACCGCGGCGCTTGAAGACCGGGCGAACGAACTCATTCACGGCCTCGGCGACGCCACCGCGTTCAAAGGCTATACGCCCGAAGGTGCCGCGCGCCCGTATCCCGCCACGCTGTGCGTTTCCATCAACGACGAAGTGGTGCACGGCATCCCGAACGAGTCGCCGCGAATCTTGAAAGAAGGCGACATCGTGACCCTCGATTTGGGGCTCACCCACGATGGCTTCATCATGGATTCTGCCGTCACCGTAGCGGTAGGGAAGGCCGATCCGAAATCATACGCGCTTATGGACGCGACCCGCGCGGCGCTCGAAGCGGGCATCGAAGCAGCCAAGGTCGGCGCGCGCATCGGCGATATTTCCCATGCCATAGAGGGCGCGTTTGCTGGCACCGGGTTTTCCATTGTAAAAGCCTTGGGCGGCCACGGCGTCGGGCGGGCGGTCCACGAAGAACCCTTTGTGCCGAACGCCGGCTATCCAGGCACCGGTGAAGAAATCGAACACGGCATGGTGCTCGCGCTCGAGCCTATCGCCACCCTCGGGAAGGGGTCGGTGGTGATTGCCCCAGACGGCTATACCTACCGCACCAAGGACGGTTCGCGGGCCGCCCATTTCGAACATTCCATTTTGATTGAAACGGGGGGCACCACCGTGCTTACCCGCCGCGCGAGCGAAGCTTCATGAAGTCTTAAGGCGTGTCCCGTTACGCTACGCGCGTTACTTATAGCGATTTCCTATGTCAGACAACAACACAACGAATACGACCGAACGCGTGGTGACGGTTGAGCGCACGGGTACGGATGGCGGAGCCGGATGGGCAGTGGCCGTCGTCGTGCTCATCATCGTCATTGCCGCCTTGTTCGCCTGGATGCATTACCACGGCGCAGCGGCCCCGGCCGCAGCGCCCGCGTCAAGCGGGGCGAGCGTCAACGTGACCTTGCCCGCGCCGACGCCCGGAACCGCGGGCGGCGAGCCGGGCGGAGGCAACGCTCCGGCGAATAATTCGTAACCCGGTGCTCAGTAAAACGCCCTTCACTCGAAGGGCGTTTTGCATTTCCGGACACATTCGCTATAGTACGAGTAACCGCCCTCGGCTCTGCGACCCGCAGGCAGGGATTTATTTTTATTTCTCTTGTATGGACAATGCACATCCTAAAAGTGAACGCACGCTCGTCATCGTAAAGCCGGACGGCGTGCAGCGGGGCCTTATCGGGGAAGTCATCAAGCGCTACGAACAAGTCGGGCTCAAGCTTGTCGCTATTAAAATGGCCGTCCCGACTCCGGAAAAAGTGGAAGCGCATTACACGCTCGACCCGAATTGGCGCACGGTGACCGGGGAAAAGACCATCCACGCGTACGAGGAAAAGGGCCTCGTGCCGCCGTCGCACGACCCGCTTGAAATTACCGCAGTCATTCTCGCGAACTTGAAGAAGTACATGACGAGCGGGCCCGTGGTGTTCATGGTGTGGGAAGGCGCGCACGCCGTAAAGATCGTTCGCAAAATAACGGGCGGCACGGAGCCGCTCACCTCGGACGTCGGCACCATTCGCGGCGACTACGTCCTCGATTCGTACCGCATGGCGGACATCGACGGCCGCGCGGTCCGAAACGTCATCCATGCGTCCGGCTCTCCGGAAGAAGCGGAAATGGAAATCAAGCACTGGTTTACCGAAGGGGAAGTGCTTTCGTACCGGCTCGTGGGCGAACAAATCATTTACGACGTGAACCTCGACGGTATTCTCGAGTAGCACCATAGACAAACGGA
>CAYYYQ010000066.1:0-2370 GCA_964475915.1 uncultured Candidatus Saccharibacteria bacterium | reverse complement strand
ACACCGACGCAACGCACGCGCTCGCGCTCGCCATCGCGCGCTCGGGCGCCCATTCCATCGTGGGCGGCGGCGACACGGTCGCGGCGATAGACGCCCTCAAGGTGGGCGAGCAATTTTCTTTTATATCGACGGGCGGCGGCGCCATGCTCGACTTCCTCGCGAAAGGCACCTTGCCCGGCATCAGCGTGCTTGGTTAGGCCGCATTCCGAATCTTTTGAGCGAGGGATGCGAGTGCGGCATCGTCGGCCCGCGCGGCATCGTGGGAAGAAATATAGCCTTCGTACTGGGTGAAATAGGTATCCTTTTTCGATTCAATCGGTTTCCAGGTATCCATATCCGCCGTGCCGTGCATGGGGAAGAGCTTTGAATGCACGTGGTCGACGCCAAATCCTTCGAACACCATCGCGGTGCGGCCGACGTCGGGGAGCGCGTTATCAAGAATCTTCGCCACGCGCTTCGTGGCGAGCATCAGCTTCTCAAATACTTCGTCAGGCAGGTCAAAAGCATAGCTTGCATAATGCTTTTTAGGGATCACCACGGTTACGCCTTCGGTATTGGGGAAAATGGAGAGGAACGCAAGATGGTCGGCGTCTTCCCAGACGTTGTGAGAAGGGGCCGTTCCTGCGGCGATCTTGCAGAAAATGCAGTCTTCCATAGGGAAAATGATACCGCGAAGCGATTTTGATACAATGCGGAGAATGTTCCCCCTCCACGATGCCCTTTCCGACGAGGTCCGTACCGAACTCAGGGAATACGACGACCTCACGGCAGCGCTGCTCGCGCGCCGCGGGGTAAAAACGAGGGACGAAGCGGCCGTTTTTCTCGCGCCGTCCTACGACGAACACATTCACGACCCGTTGCTCCTCAAACACATGCCCGAAGCCGCGGCTCAGCTCGGCTCGGCAGTCAAAAGCGGGGAACCCATTGCGGTGTGGAGCGATTACGATTGCGACGGCATTCCGGGCGGGGTCATTTTGCATGATTTCTTAAAAAAAGTAGGGGCGAATTTCGAAAATTACATTCCGCACCGGCACGAAGAAGGGTACGGCGTAAACGAAATGGGCATCGACAAGCTCGCAAAGAGCGGGACGAAACTCCTCGTCACGGTCGACGTCGGCATTACGGACGTGGAAGCCATTCGGTATGCGCGGACGCTCGGCATGGAGGTCATCGTGACGGACCATCATTTGCCGGGAGCAGAACTTCCCGATGCCATTATCGTCGACCACAAGCAGGCGGGTGAAACCTACCCGTTCCAGGACCTTTGCGGAGCGGCGATGGCGTGGAAGCTGGTGTGCGCGACGCTCGCCACGCAGCCGGAACTCCGCGAGAAGGCGCCCGTCGGATGGGAGAAGTGGCTCCTAGACATGGCCGGGCTCGCCACGATTGCCGACATGGTGCAGCTCACGGGAGAAAACCGGGTGATCGCCACATACGGGCTCAAAGTGCTCCGTAAATCGCCGCGCGTGGGGCTCCAGAAATTGTGCCGCGTGATGCGCGTCAACCAGCGCACCATGACCGAAGACGACGTGGCATTCATGCTGGCTCCCAGGGTGAATGCGGCGAGCCGCATGGGAGACCCGCGCGACGCGTTCACGCTCTTTACCACGGACGACGAAGCGTTGGCCGAGTCGCTCGCGAAAAAGTTGGAAGCGGCGAATCGCGGCCGCCGGAGCGCGGCGGCCGCGATCACGCGCGCCGTGCATGAGAAAGTCGAGACGAAAAAAGAGCAGGGCGAATTGCCGCCCGTCATCGCGCTCGGAGACCCCGAATGGAAGCCCGCGCTTTTGGGCCTGGTCGCGAGCGGCATCGCCGAAGAATACGAGCGGCCGGTCTTTTTGTGGGGAAGGGAAGCGAATCAGAATTTAAAAGGGTCGTGCCGGTCCTACGGAAGCGTGCATGTCGTCGAACTTATGGGGGCGACGGAAACGGTATTTTCAGAATTCGGGGGCCACGCGTATTCCGCGGGATTCACGCTGCGGCCCGACCGCGTGTTTTACCTTGAAGAAGAATTGGTGAAAGCCCACGCCGCATCGGCTCATGCTGCCGAAGACGCTCGCGCACGGGCGGATATCGTCATCGACCCCGAAGAAGCGACGGTGGAATTCATCTCCCGCATCGAGCGCCTCGCGCCCTACGGGGAAGGGAATCCAAAGCCGGTGGTGATGCTGCGCGGCGTGCGGCTCGGCGACATAGCGTGGTTCGGCAAAGCAAAAGAGCACTTGAAAGTCTCGATCCCGCGCAATTTCGACACCCTCGAAGCCATTTCGTTTTATGCAAAGCGCGAGCTTGGGAAACAAGCGGCGGACCTTGCTCCCGGGGTAACGGTGACCATCCTCGCGAACGTAGAGCGCGACCAGTTTTCCCGCC
>CAYYYQ010000065.1:0-6456 GCA_964475915.1 uncultured Candidatus Saccharibacteria bacterium | reverse complement strand
GGGCACCGTAATGCGCCGCGAACTCGACACCTTCGTGCAAGCGCTCCGCGCCAAGCACGGCTATACTCCGGTGACGATTCCCCACCCCACGAAAAAGGATCTCTACGAGACTTCGGGCCACTGGCAGAAATTTGCGGATGAACTGTTCCGTATCAAGACGCGCGAAGGTAAGGAATACGCCGTGAAGCCGATGAATTGCCCGCACCACACGCAAATTTTCGACCGCAAGCCGCATTCGTACAAAGAAATGCCGCAGCGCTACAGCGAAACCACCATGGTGTATCGCGACGAGCAATCCGGGGAACTCGGCGGCCTCACCCGCGTCCTTTCCATTACCCAGGACGACAGCCATGTATTCTGCCGCCACAGCCAGGTCAAGGAAGAATTCTTTAAAATCTGGGACATCGTGGATTCGTTCTATGGCGCCTTTGGATTCACCCTCAAAGTACGCCTTTCCTTCCACGATCCGGCAGAAATGGAAAAATACCTCGGCACCAAGGAAATTTGGGACAACGCGGAAAACGCGCTTCGCGATATTGCAAAAGAGCGTAACGCCGATTATTTCGAAGCGAAAGGCGAAGCCGCCATGTATGGCCCAAAGCTCGATTTCATGGCGACGGATTCCATGGGCCGCTCGCACCAAGTGGCGACCATCCAGCTCGATATGAATCAGCCCGAGCGATTCGACCTCACCTGTATCAACGAAAAGGGCGAGAAGGAGCGCATCGTGATGATCCACTGCGCCATCATGGGATCCCTTGAGCGCTTCAGCGCCGTGCTCCTCGAGCATACGGCGGGCGTCCTGCCCCTCTGGGTTTCCCCGGTCCAAGTGGCCGTGCTCCCCGTCTCTGAAAAACACGCAGCGTATGCCGCGGAAGTGATGGCGAAACTCGCCGAAGCCGGCATTCGCGCGCAGCTTTTTGAAAACGACTCCCTTGGGAAGCGCATCCGCGAAACCAAGCTTCAGAAAATTCCCTGCTTCCTCGTGCTCGGCGACAAAGAAGCGGCCGACGGCACCGTGACCGTTGAAAATAACCGAAACGGCGACAAGGCAACGGTGCCGGTGGACGACTTCATCGCCCCCACCCTGCTGCGCATCAAAGAGCGCGCGAATATGTAACGCTCCACCGGCGTGTCCCCTCGAGCCACCGCTCGGGCCGCTTGGCCAATTCCAGTGTCCCGAGTGAACACGCCGCTTCCGCTCAACGCAAAACCCGCCGTACGGCGGGTTTTGCTTGTTGACGCTTTCAGTGTTTAGTTCTGGATGATGCCGAACGCGCGGGTGAGCGCGAGCTTCGCGCCGGTGGCGTCGAGCGAATAGCTCGCGTCTATCGCGGTTGCGAGCGCCCCGATGACGCGTTCCAATTTCGGCGTTTCCACCGAAGCAGTGATGCGCGCCATGGCGGGATCGAGCGGCGTGCCGTCGATACGAGCGCGGTACGCGTCGTCGAGCGCGACCACCGCAGCGGTCATGAACGATTCGGCCGAGCCGCCGCCGCGGATAACCGTGCGGACGGCGCCGAACGCCGCTTCTTTATCGCCTTCGAGAATCGCAGCGACAAATCCGCGGACGTCGGAACGCGCCTCCGCGTGCACGCTCGGCGTGCGCTCCAGCTGGGGCGCGTGGTATGCCGGGGCGGCCGGAGCCGGTTCCTCGTGGCGAAGGGCCGCGGGTGCCGGCGCAGGAACCGATTCGCGAGAAAGGCCTTTCACAATGTCATCGATGGAGAGCGCTCCCGCTTCCCCGAAGGAGCGGAATCCTTCATAGGTTGAGTATCCGCGGCCTGCTTCAGCGATCGGTTCCGTATGCGGAATCACGACCGGCTCGACATTCACCGAATGATTGAGCGGAAGCGGCGCCGGCGCGTGATGCACGGAGCCGTGCGCGTCGTGGCGAGCCGAATCCCCGTGATTGGCATAGGAAGGATTCATCGCCGCATGCACGTCTTCGCCGAATCGCGCGGCGCGGCGCTTTGCATACGGTATAAGCTTGAAGACCAAGAGGTACGCAAGCGCGAGGCTCCAGATAATGAGGGCGAGCCAGTACACCACGGTCCCCACGGGGCCAAGGTCAAGGCCGGTGTACGGAATTTGGGAAAGATACAGATACGACAGCGGCTGGATGGGCGCTCCTTCAAGCTCGACGTTCGTCGAAGAGCCGCCTCCGCCATGGTGCCCACCCCCGCAGCCCGAGGTGCAGCCAGGCGTCGTCACATGAATTTGAACGGTACATTTATACGTGTCGCCGTTTGACGCGGTCGCCGTACCGGTATACGTAGTGTCCTTCGTCGGGGAAACGTCGATGCTTCCTTTATCGACGGGCGTTACGTCGTTCACGTCGTTGTCGATGGAGAACGACACCGCGTGATCCGTGGTCCATTCGAGCGTCGTCTTATTACCCTTCGTAATCGAGGTGTCGGTCGCATCAAGCGTACACACCAGCGTCGGCGGCGGCGTGTGGCCTACCGTCACCGTGGTGGTGCATTGTTTCGTTTCGCCGTCCGTACCAACGACGCTGCCGGTATAGGTCGTGTCTGAGGTAATTTTTGCGGCCGTGAGAGAGTCGTCGGCGAGCGCGTGGCCTGCCGCGACGACGTCGCCGATATTCTGATCAATCGAGAACGAGGCGGCGTTTTCCGTGTGCCAGGTGAGCGTGGGCGAACCGCCGCCGTCGCCAAACGAAATGGGGTTCGAAGTGAGCGTACAGACCGGAGGCGGAGGCGTCGTGCCAACCGTCACCGTGTCGTCACACGTCGCTTTGGTGCCGTCCGTACCCGTGACCGTACCGGTATAGGTCGTGGTTTGGGAAATGCTTGCCGCCGTGAGCGTGTCTCCGGCGAGCGCGTGGCCTGCCGCGACGACGTCCCCGATCCCCTGATCGATCGAGAACGAAGCGGCATTGGTCGTCGTCCAGGTAAGCGCAGGCGCCCCGCTTCCGACAAAGGAATGCGGGTTCGCGGTAAGCGTACACTTTGGAACCGGCGTCGTAGGCGGGGTAATGGTGACCGTCGTATCGCACGTCGCGTCACCCGCCTCACCGTGAACGGTGAGCGTGTAATGCGTCGTCGCGGATACATTCACGGGCACGGACCCGCCTGCGATGGGGCTCACGGAACCGACACCGTGATCAATTTCTCCAGAATCCGCATTCTCGCTGGTCCAAATGAGGTCAATCGAGCCAGGAGCCGCAAGCGTCGCGTCGCTTGCGCGAAGCGTACAAATCAAGGGCGGCGGCGGAGTCGTCGGCGTTGAAGGCACCGTGGGCGGCGCGGGAGGAGGCGGGGGCGGAGGGGGTGGCGGCGGGGGCGGAGGGGGTGGCGGAGGCGACGGCGTGCAGCACGGGGGGCCGACGACCTGGGCAAGTGCCGAAGAAGGCGTCGTGATGCCCGTCGCAAAGGCAAGTGCCACGCCCACCGAAAGGACGGCGAGCACGGTGAAGACGCCCGTAGCAAACGGACGTGCTTTGGCGTATGCAATTTGTTCCTGAACGTAGTTCATACGTGATGTAATGCTTAATAATTGATTCAAGAAATAATTCCCCTGCCACTTCCGTGGCGTACAAAAATGGCGGGGAAACGATGCGTGAGCACCGTTTCCCCAGCCGTGGAAAGTTATTCGGGTTCCCACATGGAATCCGAAATCGGGATGCGATACCGGTGATTCCAGGCAGCCGGACCGCGGGGATGAATGTATACCCCTTTGGACCAGTGGCCATTCGCATCCTGGCGGCAGATATAGAGCGTCTTGCTCCAGATCGCCGTCGAAGTGCGGATGGTCTGCCGCGTATCGGTTACGTCGTAGGTGTATCGCTGATACAGCTCCACGGCGCCACGATAGTAGGCCTGCAGGTAGTCAATGGCCGCCTGGCATTCTTCGCACCAGCCGAACCACGCATACCAGGGGCCATTGCCCTGCCGTTGCGCGTTGCAGCGCGAAGGCGGGAGCGGACCGTCATCACCGACCACGCCCCAACGAACGCTCTGGCCGACGACTCCATTAAAGGAGACTTCGACGCAGTGCTCGACGGGAGGCGGCACGAATGCCGTTTTCGGACGCGGCTTCGGCGACTCCGGACACCAGATCCGGACGACCAAGTGCACGGTGCAGGTGCATTCACCCTTCACCGTGCGGTAGGAAGTCTTCAGCATGACGCCGTCCTCGAACTTGGTGTTCCAGACAGGACGGCCCTTGTCGTCAACCGAGTCGCCGGTGTAACGCTTATCGAAATAAGCATTGGCCTCGGCGGCCTGGACGTCGTTGATGACGTGGCGCTTCAGCTGGTCCGCCACCTCGGCATGCGCTTCGACCAGCCATTTCTGGCAGGTATCGTCACACGGCTTTGCCGGTTCCACTCTCGGAGCCGGCGGTTGCACCGCCACTGTTTTCGGCGGCGGCAAACGCGGATTCGGCTGCGCGCGCACCACCGTCGAGGGAGGAGCGGGAACGACCGCTTTTGAGCCGGTAATCCATTCCGGTTTCCATGCATACAACCCGATGCCCGCAATGACGAGCAGCAGGATGGCAATGGCGGCCCAAAGCCGTCCATTACTATTTCTCATCTAACTCTCCTGTTGTTTTGCTCTTGCGAGCGGTTGATCATTTGCCCCCTCCGCGATTACGGTGAGCGCGCTTCTACAATTTCTTGCAGAGAGCAACTTGCGCGAGATCCTGAAATCTCGATCAAATGGCTTCCTACAAGGCCGTGCGTTCTACAAAGTGCGCCGTGACGACGAAGCGGTCCGTTTTCTCGCCGAACGAGTCGCAGGTCGAGAGCGTGAGCATCTGCCCGTTCACCGTGAGCGGAATCGCGTCAGACGTGGCATCCATCTGCTTCACCGCATCTACCGCATAGACATACGCGTAGTCCGATGAATATACGGTGATTTTGTCCCCTGCGTGGAGCTTCTGGATGCCGTCGAACGTTTTATACGCCAAATTGTTCACGATAGGAAGGTAGCTCGAATGGCCGAAAAGGACCACGTTGCCGTTCGCGCCGAGAAGCCCCGACGTCGGATAGCGGACCGCGCCTTTCAAGAGGTACTGGTCCAACTTTTCGACGTTCGTCGTGGTCGGATTCGCTATCGTGGCCGACAGGCTGATGGACGGGATCGAAATCTTGACCGGCTGCTCGCCCTGCGCAAAGGCGTCGATCACGTTCGGCGACAGCGTTGCCGCCGAGACGCCCGTTACCAAAGGAGACGCCGTGAGCGTCACGCGAGGCGCGTCCGCCGCATTTTGCGAAGGGTCCGGCACGAAATCGAACGCCACGAGGCCCCAATACGTGAGCGCAAACACGGCCAAAAACGCGATGAGGTATACCCATCGTGCTTGCCACGCGTTTTGTACGGCTCCAAGGAGCCCTGCTGTACGCTGTGCTACCGTCATATCGTCTTACAGATGAATACACTATACAGAGGGGTTTGTCAAGTGGTGCCCGATGCGCGCCCGGGTGCCGGGTAGTTGACAACAGGTATGGCATGTGATATATATGTCGCATTATGGAAACGGCACATACCACAGAGGAAAGCTCCGCGCGCGCAGCGGCGGTGAACGCGCTTGCGGTCGTGGGCTTTCTCGCACTCGTCTTTATTGGCATTATGCTCGCGATATACGCGGCTCGCTACGTCCCCCTCGCGGTCACGCGCCTCGGAAGCGCGGCGTACCTTGCGGGGCACGATGAAGGGCTCGCGATGGTCCCCGACACGACGCTCCCTTTCCCGGTAGCGACGACGACTAACGCAACGTCCACGGCCCCCGCCGCCACGACCACCGCGGCGAATTCCGTAAAAGCGGCAGCCGCGGCACAGCCGATCGTCGGGTATCACACGGTAACGAGCGCGACGCCCACGCCGGGCGCGACGCGCATCGAAGTGCCGACCACCTATACCGGTCTTCCGAACCTCATCGTATCCATTACGGCCGTCGGCTATCTCGACGACAACGACAATTTCGTCGCCGACCGCTCGCTCTCGTCGAGCGACACGCTCGTGGTGAAAATCCTCGTCACCAACTCCGGCACCAATAAAACCGGCCCGTGGAGCATCCATACGGTTATCCCGGCGGCGAGCGATGCCACGTATGAGCACGACGAAGACGAACCTTCTCTCGAACCGCACGCCGTCCTTCCGCTCACGCTCACCATGACGCGCGGCAGCATCCACAAAGGCAGCGACGAAGAAATCAGCGTGACCGTCGACTCGGACAACGACGTCGCAGAATCGAACGAAAACGACAACGACGCCTCCGCCACCATCGACGTCAAATAATTAAATAAATAGTGGTAAGAAAACACCCGCCTTTGGCGGGTGTTTTCTGTTAGACGTCGAGGTTGGCGAGCTTTGCGTTCGACTGGATGAACGATTTGCGCGAAGCGACGTCGGTGCCCATGAGAATGTCGAAAATGCGATCGGCTTCTTGCGCGTCTTCGATATTCACCTGCTTCAATACGCGGCGCGC
>CAYYYQ010000064.1:0-1643 GCA_964475915.1 uncultured Candidatus Saccharibacteria bacterium | reverse complement strand
TGGCGTACGACAACGACAATAGCGTCGCCGGCCGCTACGGGCTCGAACGCTATTACGAAAGCACGCTCGAGCGCGCGGACGGCGGCCTCTTCGGCAATTTCTTTGCGGAATTGTTTGCCGACATCGGAAACACCGTGACCGATGCCCGCGACGCAAAAGAAGGCGACGTGGTGACGTCCATCGAGCCCGTGGTCGAAGAAAAGCTCGACGAAGAGCTCGCTGCGGTGAATGCAAAATATCAGAGCCAGCAAACCGGCGGCATCATCATGATTCCCTCGACGGGGGAAATCGTCGCGCTCGACAGCGTGCCTTCGTTCGACCCGAACAGCTTTGGCGAAGAGAGCATTTCAAATTTCGGCAATCCGCTCGTAGAGCGCCGGTACGAATTCGGCTCCATCGTGAAAGCGCTCACGATGACGAGCGGCATCGATTCGGGCGCCGTGATCGCCGACACTACCTACGACGACACGGGCTGCATAACGGTGAATAAAAGCCGCATCTGCAACTACGACCTGCGGGCGCGCGGGGTGATTCCCATGCAGCAGGTGCTGTCCCAATCGCTCAACGTCGGCGCGTCGTGGATCGCAACGCAGGTGGGCCACGATAAGATGCGCAGCTATTTTACGAACCTCGGCATGGACACCGAAACGGGTACCGACCTACCGAGCGAAATCAGGGGAACGCTTGCGAACCTCACCTCGCCCGGGCTCGACGTGAACTTCGATACGGCGTCGTTCGGCCAAGGCATCGCGCAGACGCCGGTCGAAATGATCAAGGCGCTCGGCGCGCTCGCGAATCACGGCGCCGTCGTGACGCCGCACCTCGCGACCGCCATCCGGCTCGATAACGGCATCGTCCGCCCGCTGTCGTGGGGGAGTCCCGTGCAAGTCTTTGCGCCCTCGTCGGTGACCACTGTGACCAACATGCTCGTCACGGTGGTCGACACCGCGCTTTTGAACGGCAAGGCCAAAAATCCCACCATGACCGTTGCCGCGAAAACGGGCACGGCGCAAATCGCGATGCCGGGCGGCGGCTATTATCCCGACCAGTATTTCCACTCGTTCTTCGGATTCTTCCCGGCCTACGATCCGCGCTTCATCATCCTCCTCTACACCGTGAAGCCGCAGGGCGTCGAGTACGCGTCTGAAACGCTCACCGCTTCGTTCCTTGACCTCACGCACTTTCTTGCTAATTATTATGCGATACCTCCCGACCGCGGCGTATGAAAAAAAACCTGAAACGCATGATTGCCTGGTCGCTTTCGCTCTTGGCGCGCGTCGTCGTGCGTAAATACCGCCCCACCATCGTGATGGTGACCGGAAGCGTCGGAAAGACGTCTACCAAAGACGCGCTCGCCGCCGCGATGAGCGAACGGCGGCTCGTACGCGCAAGCGAAAAAAGTTACAACAGCGAATTCGGCGTGCCGTTCACCATTCTCGGGGTGAAAAATCCGTGGATGAGTGCGTGGTCGTGGCTGCATGTCTATATCGAAGCGCTCGCGCTCGTCGTTCTTCCGAATCATTATCCGAACGTACTTATTCTCGAAGTCGGGGCGGATCGGCCGGGCGACCTTGCGAACATTCTCCGCATCGCGACGCCCGACGCCGTGGTGGTGACGCGGCTTCCGGAGGTTCCCGTGCATG
>CAYYYQ010000063.1:0-3479 GCA_964475915.1 uncultured Candidatus Saccharibacteria bacterium | reverse complement strand
GAGGCGCTTCAGGATCCGGCGCCGCTCTACGGGCTCGTGCTCAACCTCGAAGAGGACGGCGTCCGCGCCGTCGTGCTCGGGGACTCCTCCAAGGTGTACGAGGGCATGCTGGTGCGCCGCATGGGCCGGCTCCTTTCCATTCCGGTGGGTGATGCGCTCGTGGGCCGCGTGGTGAATCCGCTCGGCGAACCGGTGGACGGCAAGGGCCCCGTACCGGGCGCGAAGAACCGCCCCATCGAACGCGAAGCGTACGGCGTAATTGATCGTTCTCCGGTGAACGTGCCTCTTCATACGGGCATCAAAGCCATCGATGCCATGATCCCGATCGGCCGCGGGCAACGCGAACTCATTATCGGCGACCGCGGCACGGGCAAAACGGCGGTGGCGATTGACACCATCATCAACCAGAAATCCGAGCCCGCGGAAAAGCGCCCGATTTGCATTTACGTCGCGATTGGCCAAAAGGAATCGAAGACGGCAAAGCTCGTGGCCGAGCTCGCGGAAAAGGGCGCGATGGAATACACCATCGTCGTCACGGCCCCGGCCTCAAGTCCCGCAGCGATGCAATTCCTCGCGCCGTTTGCGGGAGCGGCGATTGGCGAGCACTTCATGGAGGCTGGCAAGGATGCGCTCGTCGTTTACGACGACCTTTCGAAACAGGCCGTCGCGTACCGCCAGATGTCGCTCCTCTTGCGCCGCCCGCCGGGCCGCGAAGCGTATCCGGGAGACGTGTTCTACCTCCACTCGCGCCTCCTCGAGCGCGCGGCAAAGCTCTCAAAAGAAAGGGGCGGGGGATCCCTTACGGCGCTTCCGATTATCGAAACGCAGGAAGGCGACATTTCGGCCTACATTCCGACGAACGTGATTTCCATCACGGACGGCCAGATCTTTCTTTTGGCGAGCCTCTTCAACCAGGGCCAGCGCCCCGCCATCGACGTGGGTAACTCCGTATCCCGCGTGGGATCGAGCGCGCAGACCAAAGCGATGAAGAAGGTCTCGGGCAAAATCAAGCTTACGCTCGCGCAGTTCCGCGAGCTCGAAGCATTCATGCAATTCTCGTCGGACCTCGATGCTGAAACCAAAAAGCAGATCGATAACGGCCGCCGCATGACGGAAGTCTTGAAACAGGGCAAAGGAGAGCCGCTGCCGTTTGAAGTCGAGGCCACAGTGATTTACGCCGCGGTGAGTGGATACTTTGATTCATTCGCCCCGGAGCGCGTGTCCGCGGCAGAGCAGAAGCTCCGCGATTTCCTCGAGCGCGAGGCAAAAGAGGAACTCGAATCGATTAAGGAAGCCAAGGAAATAAAAGAGGACACGGAAGCGGCCCTCAAGGAAAAACTTTCCCGCTTCGTCGAAGCGAATGCGTAACGCACATGGCGCTGAAGGACATCAAATCGGCGATTGCGGCAAAGCTGCGCACCAATAAGGTGACGCGGGCGATGGAGGCTGTCTCGGCCGCCAAAATGCGAAAGACGCAGGTGGCGGCGCTCGCCGACCGCGCCTACGCGCGCGCGGCGGTGACCATCCTCGCGCGCCTTTCGGGCACGCGCGCCCTGAAGCAGCACCCGCTCGCCGCGGCGCGCCCCGTTCGCAAAATCGCGCTCATCGTGATTACGAGCGACAAGGGCCTCGCCGGAGCGCTCAATTCGGGCGTGATTAAGGAAGCCGCGCGCGTCGCGGAAGGCAAAAGCGTGAATGAGGTGGTGGTCTATGCATACGGCCGCAAGGGCGAGGAATATTTCGCCCGCCGCGGATACGAAATCCGCAGAGCAATGCAAAATAAAGCCGACGCCATTCCGCTTTCCGTAATGGAAGAGCTTTCCGCGGAAGTCACGAGTGCCTTCCTCTCTGGGGACTTCGACGAAGTACGGGTTATCTATTCCAATTTCAAATCCACCTTCGAGCAATTGCCGACGGCGCGCCGACTCCTCCCGTTGTCGCTCACAAATATCGAAGAATTGGTGCGCGACATCCTGCCGGAGAAGGGGAAGTTTGCCGAGGACACGAATATCACCGCGCCGGTGGAATACACCATCGAGCCGTCGGCGGAAACGGTGCTCGGGACGCTTGTCCCGCGCCTCTCCGCCGTGTCGCTCTATCACATGCTCCTTGAAAGCAAGGCGTCCGAGCATTCGGCGCGCATGGTGGCGATGAAGAATGCATCGGATAAATCGAAGGAGGTCGCGAAGGAACTGACCCGGAAATTCAATAAAATCCGCCAGGCCGCCATTACCCGCGAAGTGTCGGAAATCGTGAGCGGCCGCGAGGCGCTCGCCGAAGCGTAATTATTTTGGTACAAATTAAGTAATAAACGTATGACCAAGGAACAGCAAAGCGGAACAGTGGTAGAAGTCATCGGGCCGGTCGTGGACGTGCATTTCCCGGAGAACCGCCCGGAAATCGGCGACGCCGTCGTTATCGAAAAGGGGGGCCAGCATGGCCGCATCACCCTTGAAGTGGCGAGCCACATCGGGCTCGACCGGGTCCGCACCATTTCCATGAATGAAACGGCAGGCCTCTCGCGCGGAGAAAAAGCCGCGGCCACGGGCGCGCCAATCAGTGTCCCGGTAGGAGAAGCCGCGCTCGGCCGCCTTTTCAACGTGCTCGGGGAAACCATGGACGGAAAAGAGCCGGTAGCCGCCTCTGCGCCGAAATTGCCCATCCACCGCACGCCGCCAACCTTTGACGAGCAGACCACCAAGGCAGAAATCTTTGAAACGGGCATCAAGGCCATCGACCTCATCGCGCCCTTCATCAAGGGAGGCAAGGTCGGGCTTTTCGGCGGCGCGGGCGTGGGCAAAACCGTGACCATCCAGGAACTCATCCACAACGTCGCAAGCAATCACGGCGGCTATTCGGTGTTCGCGGGCGTGGGCGAGCGCGTGCGCGAAGGAAACGACCTTTATCACGAAATGGAGGAGTCGGGAGTGCTCGATAAAACGGCGCTCGTATTCGGCCAGATGAACGAAGTGCCGGGCGCCCGCGCGCGCGTGGCGCTCACCGGCCTCACCCAAGCGGAATACTTCCGCGACGAAGGAGGAAAAGACGTGCTGTTCTTCATGGACAACGTCTTCCGCTTTATCCAGGCGGGATCCGAGGTGTCCTCGCTCCTTGGCCGCGTGCCCTCGGCGGTGGGATACCAGCCAACCTTGGCCGAAGAAATGGGTAAACTCCAGGAACGCATCACCTCGACGAAAAAGGGCTCCATTACGAGCGTGCAGGCAGTGTACGTGCCGGCAGACGACATCACGGACCCGGCACCGGCGTCGGTGTTCGCGCACCTCGACGGCACCGTGGTGCTCTCCCGTGCGCTCGCATCCCTCGGTATTTATCCGGCGATCGACCCGCTTGAGTCTTCTTCAAGCGCTCTCACGCCGGACATCGTGGGCGATGAGCACTACCGCGTCGCCAATAAAGTGAAGCAGACGCTCCAGCGCTATAAGGACCTCCAGGACATCATCGCCATTCTCGGCATTGAA
>CAYYYQ010000062.1:0-2171 GCA_964475915.1 uncultured Candidatus Saccharibacteria bacterium | reverse complement strand
AGCGCGCACCGAAACCGCGCCGAGCGGCACGTGCGCCACTTGCGCCTGGATGTCGGAGAGCGGCGGCCTTCCGGAAGGATAGGAGACCTGCGTGAGCGAGCCGCCGGTGAAATCGATGCCGAGCGGAAGGCCCCACACGACGATCGCGCCGATGGCGGCGGCGAGGATGATGCCCGTGAGCCAGAAGAAGAACGCGCGATGAGCGATGATGAACATACGTTATGAGTTACGGACGCCCGAGCCGAGAAGGAAGTGCCATACGCCGCGCGCCGCTTCGGGAACGAGCGCGAGTAGGTAGATGCGCGATACGGAAACCGCGGAAATGAAGGACGCGAGGACGCCGAGCATGAATACGAGCGCGAAGCCCTGGACGATGGAAGTTCCGAGCCAGAAGAGGATGACGCCCGAAATGAGCATGGTGAGATGGCCGTCCCGGATAGCGGTCCACGCGCGCGAGAAGCCGATATGCACCGCCTCGCGCGGGCTCTTGCCGGAACGGAGCTCTTCTTTGGTGCGTTCGAAAATGAGCACGTTCGCGTCGACCGCCATGCCGACTGAGATGATGAGGCCCGCGATGCCGGACGCCGTGAGCGTAATCGGTACGAATTTAATGATGGCGATGGTGATGAGCATGTAGCCCACGAGCGCGAGGGACGCGACGACGCCCGCAAGCCGGTACCACAGCACCATGAAAAGCGCGACGAGCGCGAATCCGACGGCGCCGGCCGTAAGGCCTTTGTGGAAAGCGGATTCTCCGAGCGTTGCGCCGACCGTGTCGCTCGATTCGAGCGTAATCGGAACCGGGAGCGCGCCGAAATTCAAATTCTGCACCAAATCGCGCGCTTGTTGCGGCGTGAAGGTGCCGTTGATGGTCGCGTTGCCGTCGGGAATGGCTTCTTTGATTACCGGCGTCGAAATCGGGTGTCCGTCGAGGAAAATGCCGAGCACGGTGCCTACGTTTTCGCTCGTGATTTTCTCAAAGAGTTTTGCGCCGTCCGGCGTAAAGTGGAGAACGACCACCGGCTGATTCGCGAGCGCGGTCGAGCCCGCGCCGAATTGAAGTTCCGCCGATTTAAGGTATTCGCCCGTGAGCCCGGTCGGCGCGAAGTCGGTGGTGGTGCCGGTCGAAGATTTTGCGAGGCGGAAATCCAGGACCGGCGTCTTGCCGATCGCGTCCACCGCTGCCTTTACGTCGGTGACGCCCGGGAGGTCGACGAGCAGGCGGTCTTCGTTTTGCCCCGATACGACGCTCGAGTGCTCGAGCTGCACCAGGGGCTCCGCGACCCCGAACAGGTTTACGCGGCGGTCTATCACGTCGCGGAGACTGCTAAGCGCGCCCTGCTTGTCCCCCGCGATGCTCGAGGTATCGGCTTTATAGGTAAGTTCGGTACCGCCGGCGAGGTCGAGGCCCAATTTCACCGCGTAGCGGGAATCGGGAGTATTCGTAGAGAGCGTGAAACAAAGAAGAAGGCCGCCCCCGATAAGTACGGCCAAAGCCGCGATCCGGTATTTCCACATAGAGGCCAGTATACCTAGCGGCGGCTTTCCGTCAAAAGGGCGGCGTTCCTAAAAAGACACGCGACCGCGATAGGCCCTACCCCGCCCGGGACGGGAGTAAAGACCGACGCTTTCTCGGCACAGGCGGGATCGGCGTCGCCCGCGATAGCACCATCGGACTCCGAGGTTCCCGCATCAATAAGTACCACGCCCTCTTTGATCATGCCGGGCGTAATAAGGTGTGGCGAACCGGCACCTGACACAATAATGTCTGCGTCGCGGAGCGCTTCGGAAAGATTTCCTGATTCGCGCGTGACGCGCGTCACCATGGCGCCTTCGGCTTCGAGCCATGCAGCAACGGGCTGTCCCACAAGCCATCCCTGTCCAACCACGACGGCGCGGCTGCCCTTTGGCGAGGCGCTTGCGCGCGAAAGAATCTCTGCCACGGCCGCAACGACGGGCGGGAGCCAGGCTCCATGAATGCCCTGCACGAACCCTGCCGTGCCTCGATGCGCCAATACATCGGCGTCTTTGTTCGCCGGGATCGCATCAAGTGCCACCTGGGTTGCGATCACTTCCGGAAGCGGAAGCTGGACAATCACCGCATCGGCGCCATCCGCGCGTACGGCCGCGACCACGTCGTTTGTCGTAGCGTCGTCGGGGAGCCGCACGAG
>CAYYYQ010000061.1:0-2909 GCA_964475915.1 uncultured Candidatus Saccharibacteria bacterium | reverse complement strand
GTGGGGCTTCCCATCGTGCTCCTCATCCTCCAGCCGAACACTTCGACGGCGATTATCCTTACTCTCACCTCGGGGACGCTCTACTTTCTTGCGGGGGCGCCGTGGCGCGATTTCGGCATCCTCGCGGCTATCGTGCTTATCGGGGCGGCCGCACTGCTCGTTACGCGGCCCTATCTTATGACCCGCGTCGAAACCTTCCTCCATCCCTCGAACGACTCGTATGCCTCGGGGTATCAAATCCAGCAGTCCCTCATCGCCGTCGGGTCGGGCGGCATACTCGGCCGCGGGTTCGGACAAAGCGTGGAAAAGTTCAACTATCTGCCCGAAGCAACCGACGACTCCGTCTTCGCCGTCTTTGCGGAAGAGTTCGGTTTCGTGGGCGCGATAGCGCTGCTGCTTATTTTCGCGGCGCTTGCTGCGCGCGGGTTCCGCATCGCTTCTGAAGCGGGGACGGCGGCCGGCGCCTACATCGCCGCCGGCTTCACCCTCATCATCGTGCTCTCCGCGTTTCTGAATATTGGGGCTATGCTCGGGGTTTTGCCCCTCACGGGGCTCCCTCTGCCCTTTGTGAGCCACGGAGGGACCGCATTATTCGCCGCCCTTGCCGCCATGGGGGTGGTATTGAACGTGGCGGCCCACCGAAAGCGGGGGAAAGCCGCCCTCGCCTAAGGCCAGAATACCTTGTATTTGAGCCATATTTTCATACCCGCATGAAGAAAGGATGGGGCCAAAGGTATTGACTATTGACAGGTTGTGTGCTAGTATGTCCCATACGAGACGGTAACGTTTCGTACTTATGCCAATTATTGCTTCAGCCTTCGTGGCTGGATTTTTTCTTTTGTCCGGCGCCCCGGCAGTTTCGGCTCCCGCTTCACCCGCGGTGCTCCAACTTCCGACGGTTGCCGTGACGCTTACGTCGTATAACGCCGTGCCGTCCCAGACGGACAGCGACCCGACGGTGACGGCGAGCGGCCTTCGGTCTAACCCTGAAGTCATCGCTGCGCGTTCTCGCGACCTTGCGGATACGCTTCCTTTCGGTACGGTCATCGCGATCGAACCGAACGGCGCGGATAACCCGAACTGTCACTTGAATGCCGTGGATGCCCAGATCGGCTACCGCGTTATTGGCGACAGCATGAATGCCCGGTTTACCCACCGCGTTGACGTGCTTCTCGACCAAACGCAGACGGTAACGGTCGACGGCAAATCCGTGAACCCGAGCCGGGCCCTTGGCCTTTGTACGGGCGTCACTATCCACGTGATTGGCTACCTGAAGCTCTCGGACGTTCCGAGCACCCAGGAAGCGCTTGCGGACATGGTCCACCATTCCGACATCGCGTACGCAAATTAACGCATAACGCTTCGTTACCAACACCGGCCGCCCGAAAGGGCGGCCGGTGTCGTTTATACTTTTGAGCGTGGCACCGCTCGCACCGGACAGCCTCATACGAAACGGGAGCGTTTCCATCGTGACCCTTGTCGCCGCGCTTATCGAAGCGGCCGCGGCCGAGCGTGCTTCCGACATTCACATCGATCCGTCGCCGGACGGCGTGCGCGTGCGCGTACGCATCGACGGAATGCTCTCCGACCGGCACCTCGTCCCGTCCTACCTCCACAACGAACTCATTTCCCGTATCAAGGTGCTTTCGGGACTCCGCACCGACGAGCACCAGACGCCCCAGGACGGCCGATTCCGGCACACCTTTGCCGACGGCTCCTACCTCGATATCCGCGTCGCGATTATGCCGACCTATCACGGGGAAAACGCAGTGCTCCGGCTCCTCATCGATGCAAGCGTAGACCATACGCTCCAGAGCCTTGGGTTTGACCCGGACGACGAAGCGGTAATCCAGCAGGCGCTCGGCGGCCGGGGCGGGCTCGTGCTTGCGACCGGGCCCACGGGCTCCGGCAAAACGACGACGCTCTACGCGCTCTTGAAGCGGCTCGCTTCTCCCGAGCGGTCGCTTATTACCATTGAAGACCCTGTGGAATACGCGCTTCCGGGCGTGCGGCATATCCAAGTGAATCCGCGCACAGGGCTCACGTTTTCGGCGGGGCTCCGGGCGCTTTTGCGCCAAGACCCGGACGTCATCATGGTCGGGGAAATTCGGGACGCGGAAACGGCTGCCGTCGCGATTCACACGGCGCTGACCGGACACCTCGTGCTTTCGACGCTCCATACGAGCGACGCGCTCGCGGTCATCCCGCGGCTCCGCGACCTCGGCGTCGAATCCTATCTCATCGCCTCGACCTTGCGGCTCGTCATTGCGCAGAGGCTTTTGCGCCGCATATGCGGCGAGTGCCTAGAGCCTGCCGAGGCGCCGAAAGGCGCGGGGCGCAGGCATACCGACGCCCGCTGGAGCCGCGGGAAAGGCTGCGAAGCGTGCGCCGGCACCGGGTATCGCGGGCGGATGCTCGTGAGCGAAGTGCTCGCGATACACGGAGCGCTCCGCTCTTCCATTGCGGCCGATGCTTCAAGCGACGCCCTTGCCGATCTCGCGGCCAAAGGCGGCCTTCGCCCGATGCTCGACAAAGCGCTCGACCGCGCCGCTCGCGGCGAAACAACCTATGACGAAATACTCCGCGCCGTCCATGCTCAATGAGTCGCTGTTTTTTGAGCGCCTCGGCTATTTGCTGAAGTCGGGCATGCCGCTCCCGTCGTGCCTGTCGTTCCTCGCGGGGCAGGCGCGGGGCCCTCTGCGCGCGCAACTCCAAAAGATCGAGCGCGACCTCGAAGCAGGGAAGTCGCTCGCCGATGCGCTCGCCGCGCACCCCGGCATTGCCCGCACGGCGAGCATACGCATCATTCGCGTCGGGGAAGCCACCGGCACGCTGTCGGAAAACCTCGCGCACCTAGGGGCGGCGCTCCGGACGCAGGCGCGCCTTTCGTCGGAAATCATTGGAGCGCT
>CAYYYQ010000060.1:0-3107 GCA_964475915.1 uncultured Candidatus Saccharibacteria bacterium | reverse complement strand
CACGAAGTCATGGACATGCAGGCCGACAACATGGTGCGCTACGGCGTCCCGGTGAACGTCGCCGAAGGCGTGCTCCGCGAGCGCATCGACGAAATCGCGCGTAAAATCGGCCCCCGCAATCATAATCAGGCCGTGGACGCGGCAAGGCTCCTCGGCATTCCCTTTATGTGCACGCACACCATCACGGACAACCTCGTATTCACCTTCCTCGAGAATTTGTTCAGGGAAAAAGAGGCGGAAACCGTGGGCGAAGTGCTCGAGATTTTGAAAGAAATTCCCGAATACCAGGAGGCCATAAAAGGGAAGGCGGGGCCGCGCCTGTTTTCGGGCAGCGAGCGCAGCCGCGCGGGCAAAATCGCGCCGCTAGAAATCACGGGCGGCACCGACGGCTCCCACATCGTGTATGAAAAACTGGCCCAGGCCGGCGTCGGCACGGTCATCAGCATGCACGCTTCCGACGAGCACCGCGCCGAAGCCCAAAAGCACCACATCAATCTCGTCGTCGCGGGCCACATGAGTTCCGACTCCATCGGCATGAACCTCCTGCTCGACCTTTACGAAGCGAAGGGCATAGAAATCGTGGCCTGCTCGGGGCTCATCCGCGTTTCCCGCAATAAAAAGTAATGGCTCCCGACATCGTCACCCGGCCCGTCACCAACTACACCGTACGCACGGACGCGTACGAAGGGCCGTTCGAGCTTTTGCTCGACCTCATCGAAGAACGCAAGCTCTCGGTAAGCGAAATCGCGCTCGCGAGCGTCACCGACGACTTTATCCAGCACCTGCGGGGCAAAGCCGAATTCCCGATGGAAGACGCGTCGAATTTCATCGCCGTCGCCGCGACCCTGCTCCTCATCAAATCGAAGTCGCTCATTCCGGCGCTCGAACTTTCCGAAGAAGAAGAGGACGGCATCGCGGACCTCGAGCGGCGCCTCGCGCTCTACGAAAAAGCGCGCGAGGCCGCGCGGGAGCTCGGCAAGCTGTTCGGCCGCTCCGTCATGATTGCTGCCGGAGAAAAAGAGGCCGAACCTCTGTTTGCGCCGAGCAAGGACCTCACCCTCGAATCGCTTTCGCTCGCGCTCGCGGGCGCGCTCAAAGCGCTCGAAAAAATAGAAGAGCTCCCGGAAGCGCGCGTGAAAACGACCATCACGCTCGAAGAAATGATGGACAGCTTGCTCGCGCGGGTGCAGTCGGCGCTCACGCTTTCCTTTAAAGAATTCTCCGGGGACGCCGCGGGACGGGTCGAGGTTATCGTGTCGTTCCTGGCGCTCCTCGAGCTCGTGAAGCAGGGCTCGCTCGACGCCTCCCAGGGCGCCAATTTCGCGGACATCCGCATCACCAATACCTCGCAATCGGTCCCGCGCTACGAATAAGCCGTCCCCAGCCCCTCCGGTTGGAAAGCCCTCGCAAAAAGGGTACCATAGGGTGAATATGGCACTCACGCACACTGCCGCGCTTGAAGCGATCCTTTTTGCTTCAGGCGGACCCATGGAGAAGAAAAAGCTTGCGTCGCTCATGCACACCGACGAAGCGAGCGTTATCCGCGCCGCCGAAGAACTGGACCGGGCCCTCCTCGGCCGGGGCATCGCCCTCATTGAAACCGGCGACGCCTACGAATTGCGGACCAGCCCCGAATCGGCCGACATCGTGAAAAAGCTCCGCGAAGGAGAACTGACCAAAGACCTGGGCAAGGCCGGGCTTGAAACGCTTTCCATCATTCTCTACCGGAGCGGCGCCACGCGCAGCGATATCGATTGGATTCGCGGTGTGAATAGCGCCCAGTCGGTGCGATCCCTGATGCTCCGCGGCCTTATCGAACGGAGCGAAGACCCGAGCGATAAGCGCAAATTCCGGTACCACGCTACCACCGACGCGCTCGGGCACCTGGGCATCAGAAGCGCAAAAGACCTGCCCCGATACGCCGAGCTTTCAAAAGAATCCGACGAAGCGCTATGCGACCTCGACCATGCCGATGCCTGATTGGAAAAACCTGATCGAGACGCGCGAAGAGCGGCTTCAGGCCGGGCTTGGCGTAGCGCTCTGCGTACTGCTTTTGGGCGGGGTGGTGTATTTCCTCCCGAACCCAACGGGGAACGCCACGGCCGACCTCGCGGCCGTTGCCGCTACCGCCACCACCACGCTGCCGGACGCGTACGCGCATATTGCGCTCACGGGGAAAGCCGCCATCGTGCTCGACCTTTCCACCGGGCTTTCTCTGTATGAGAACAACGCGGATGCCCAGCTGCCGCTCGCATCGCTCACCAAACTGCTCACCACCTACGCCGCCGCGAGCGTACTTTCCCCGACTACGCCGGTGTTCATTTCCGATACCGCAAGCGCGCAAGACGGCGACAGCGGCCTCTCGATTGGCGAGCGGTTTAATTTCAGAGACCTCGCGCGATTCGCGCTCGTAGCTTCAAGCAACGACGCGGCCGAAGCCATCCTCGAAACAGCCGCCCTGCACCGGAACGAAGACCCGCAAACCCTGCTTAAAGACGCCGCGGCGGACGCGGGGCTCACGGAAACCTATGCCATTAACGGTACGGGGCTCGACGAAAGCGACACCGTTTCGGGCGGGTACGGCTCGCCCCGCGACGTCGCGCGGCTCGCCGGCGCGCTTCTCGCAAAAGCTCCCGACATTGCGCGCGCCACCACCGAACCCTCCATTACCGTCACCTCTCTCGACGGGGTAAAGCACAGCCTTCCCAATACCGACGTCATCGTCGACGAATTTCCTAACCTCCTTATTTCCAAAACGGGCTACACCGATCTCGCGGGCGGGAACCTGGCCATCGTTTTTGACGCGGCGCTGAATCACCCCATCGCGGTCGTGGTACTCGGTTCGACCGAAGAGGCACGATTCACGGACGTCGCCACCCTCGTGAACGCGACCCTTGCCCACTTCGCCGGCACCGAGCCGCAATAGCCTATGATCGAAGACGCCGCCCGCGTGCTCATCCCCGCCGTCGTCTCGTTCGCGATCGGCATCGCGTTCGCTCCCATACTGGCGCACTACCTCTACCGCTATCGCGCATGGAAAAAAGTAGCGGGAAAGGGCCGGGGGCTCGGCGGCGGGGGTACGCCCATATTCGACGAACTCCACAAGG
>CAYYYQ010000059.1:0-5723 GCA_964475915.1 uncultured Candidatus Saccharibacteria bacterium | reverse complement strand
CGCTCGTATTCTCGTCCCATAGGGGTACTACGGACCCAGATACCGCTCGGGGGCAGTGTCTCAGATGCCGGCGCCGGGGAGGGGGGTGATACGTGCGCGGAGCCGCGCTGGGGCCCGGCGGTGCCAGCTTTTTACGGTGTTCATGGGAGCGCCCATCACCGCAGCGATGTCTTCAAAGGGCATCTCTTCTTGGTACCGCAGGGTAAGCACCGCGCGGTCGCGGGGCGGAAGCTTCAGGAGGGCTTGGGCCACGAGGCGCCCGGTTTCCGCCCGTTCAAAAATCTCGGGCGGAAGCGGGGAAGGATCCGCGAGCCGGTCTTCAAAAGGAATCTCTTCATCGTCTTTGCCGAACGCCACGAGGCGGGAAAAAGGCAACGCCTTTTTCCCGCGGAGGAAGTCGTTGCCGGCATTCCGCGCTATGGAAAAAAGCCAGGGGCGCACGGGGCGCGAGGCATCGAAGCGCCCGCTATGTTTCCACGCCTTTACGAATGTCTCCTGGGTGGCGTCTTCGGCGGCGGCTGCGTCCCCGAGGTAGCGCGCGAGAAACGCATATACGGAAGGGAGCTCGTTCCGCACCATGTCCGCGAATGCGTCGTCATCCATTGATAAGAGTCTATCGCATTACGGGGTGAGCGCCCGGTGAGCAAAAAGGCCGCCCTCGCGAGAGAGCGGCCCAGTTGTAGAGCGTCGCATTCACTTCCCCATGAAATGATTCTGCAGGCTTGCCGGGTTTGTCCCGTCCCACTTGATTTCTCCGGAAAGGACGGCATTCATGACCGGGACTATGCGGGCGAGCAGCGCGAAATTTACCTGCTCGTATAATCCTTGTGGTGTGGCATTGAACGGTATCTCAACTTCGTGGCGATAGAATACGGGGCCGCGGCCGTCGGGGGCCACGAACCGCATGCAGACCTCCGTATAGTCGAGAAGCCGTTCGCGGTGTTCCCGGAGCACCGCTTCCATAAGGGGGCCGCGCTCGTCGGCCATGAAAGGAAGCGGGGCCGGGAACACCTGTACGGTGGTCCGCGGGTCGAGCTTTTCCGTGTGAACGGGGTGATGCCACTCGGCCAGCAAGACGAAATCCGGCCGGTAAAAAGTGACGGCGCGGTCGAGTCCTTGGGGGTCGGCCGGATTCACAATGGAGAAGAATCCCAGGTCGGGCACTTCTTTTGCGAAGGCGTTGATGCCGCCCTCGATGCGAGGACACGCGACACCAAGAATGCGCGCCTTCAGCCTCCCTTGCTGAGCGGCCTTGACCAGGTGCCGTACCCGGCTTCCGCCGCCAAATGGTAGTTCTTCGTCAACGAGTAAGAGCGATGGCAGCATAACTGCCTCCTGTGTGGGGTTCCGCAAGGAGCATGCTCCGCAATGCCGAGCGTGTCAATTTACGTAATGGGGGAAAGGGGGGGTGTCATAAAGCCTGTTGACCTGCTAAGTCTATGTGCTATAATAAAGACGGACAAATACGTCCGGAACGCAAAACGAACGGAGATAGTGACATGGACAAGACAGATGGTTCCGGAGACCGGGCCCCTCTGGGGTTGGTTCTCACGGGACTTATGGCCGCGCTTGCCGCCATCAAACAGGAAGACTTTCTTTCGCCGATGGCGCTCGGCGAGCAGGACGGCATCCATCACAAGGTCGGCGATGCCACGGACGCCATCAAGCGGCTGGTGACCTATCGTGCGCAGCTGATCGACGCCCATAACAAGGCGGCCGAGAAGATGAACAGCGACTTCAATGCTTCCCTGGAGAACCTCAGGAAGCAGCCCGGCACAACGATGGAGGACGTCCTCCAATTTTGGGCCGCCGAACGCTACAGCATCGCACTGGAAGCGAGCCGGGCCGAGATCGACTGGCTCTGGATGCTGTGCCAGAAAGAAGTGGGGGCCACTTTCCCGGAGATGGTGGGAAAGCCCGGCTACTATATCGACAGCGACTGGTCTGTCGGTTGGCTCGAGCCGTCCAAGAAGGAAGAGGAGTGCACCAACGTCCGTGGCCATGGTTTCGTCGTCGGCATCGCCATGGGCGAAGAGTTCTCCATTGGCGAATTCCTGAGGGGCGTCGGACGTTCACACTTCAAACCGAACTGATCTTCACACCAAAAACAAAACAATTAAGGGGCCCGTGGCTTTCGCCGCGGGCCCTCTTTGCATCAAGCTTACGTTACGGGGCTAAAGGACGGGCTCCCTGTTCCGCTTTTTAAAGAGCCACCCTTCGACCGAATATTTGTCGTATCCGTCGAGGATGAACGCGAGCGGAATGCCTATCAATATAATGTGCGGCCACACCACTTCGCCGAAGTACCAGAGCGAGAGCGCGATCCATACTTCGAGAAAAAGCGCGGTGAAGCGGATTTCGATGCCGAGGATGAAGAACGCCGCAATTACGAATTCGATGATGCCCGCGCCGACGACGAGGAAGTGCGGTTCAAATCCGAGCGCCTGCGCGACGGTATACGCGTGCGTCATCACGGTGGGGAGGATGCCGTTGCCGCTCGCGACGTCGAGCGCCAGGTTGTTATGGAGAAACTTCGCGTAGTACGACGCATAGAAAAGGGAGATGCCGAAACACACCCGCAGGATAAGGAATGCGTACGGCCGTACGCGGTGCGAGAAATAAGCGAGCCGGTCGCGCCACGGCGTGTGCGGGTGGCGGGAATGGTGGCCGCCGTGCGCACCCATTAAAAGGAGCACCACGATTTCGCCGAGGTAATTGGTGTAGGTGAGCATGTAGAAACCGTGGTAATAGACGTTGACGCAGTAGAGCAGGAAAGCGATGGCCGCCGCCGCGCGCACTTCTATTCCGAAAGTAATGAGGAATCCGAGGATGACGAGCACCACCGTCACGGCGGGGCCATACGGGCCCCAGTTGGTCGCGATGGGGAGCTCGGGGCCGTAGGTCGCCTGGTAGTAGGCGCCCGCGAAAAAGGAAAGGCCGACCGTGATGCGCGCGACCGCCGCGGCGTATCGCTTATAGCGGTTGAGGAAAGGCATGCACGCGCGCTCGAGGGGGCGAAGGATGGAAATGCCGAACACGATGAGCACCACGAGGATCGACAGGAATGCCCAAAACATGAAGTGGTGCATGTCGCTCGCGATGACGCTCCACCAACTGAATCCGGGCGTCGTTACGTCGTGCTCGATTTCCCCGGGCGTGAGCACGTATACTTCGTGCGCGCTCGCGAGAAACGGCGCGAAGAAAAGGGAAAGGGGAAGTAAGCGCTTCATGCGCCCATCGTAGCACCTGCGCGGAGCGTTCATGCGCATTTATAAACAAAAGCGCGCGATCTTTGGACCGCGCGCTTCTTTGCTTCCGCACATTAACACTCTTGTAGGCCGAGTCAATTACGATTTCGTAATCAACGACGCTTCCATGTCCTTCATGGTCCCGCCCACTTTTTTGCCGGGATTAAAAATGCCGAGGGGATCGAATATCTTTTTCGTTTCTTCGAATACTGCGTACATATCGGGGCCGAAAAGCTTGGGGAGGTAGGGCGTGCGGATGATGCCGTCGTTATGCTCGCCGGTCGTCGTGCCGCCGAACTCCATCACGAGGTCGTACACCTTGGGCGCGAGCTCTTCGATGACGGCGCGGACGTCCGGCTTGTTCAAATCCATAAGGGGAATAATGTGGAAATTGCCGTTCCCGATGTGGCCCGCGACGGTGTATATCATGCGGTCCTTGTATCCCGCGAGGAGCGCGTTCAATTTGGGCAGGAATTCGGCATAGGTTTCGGGCGGGACGACGAAATCGTCGATAAAGGGCGCCGCATACAGCCCGTGCAAGTTCTTGCGCAGCAGGGCAAAGCTTTCCCGCCGCACGATCCAATATTTCTCCGATTCTTTTTCATTGCGCTCCACTTTGGTGCGGATAGGGAGCCCGTCGAGCGCCACTTTCGCGCCGATGACTTTCCGGTCCGCTTCGTCGAGCGAGTCTTCCGCGAATTCCGCCATGAGGATGAGTTTCGGTACGCCGCCCGTGGCCACCATCGCCGCTTCGGGGATAAAATCGACGCCGAGCCGCGCGGCTTTCAGGAACCCCATTTGCGCGAGCATTTCGGGCAAGAACTTCACCGCGAGCGTAAAGGTGTTGTCGTCATAGCTTTCGAACGATTCGGGGTTCAGGGGCAGCACGCGCTTCACGATTTCGGGCAAGAGGGCAATGTCGTCGAGGAAAATGACGAGCATGGCGCGGTGCTCTTTCGGCTTCACGAGCCGCAGTTTTGCGCGGGTCCACAGGGCGAGCGTGCCCTGGCTCCCGCAGACAAGCTTTGCGAGGTTAAAAAGCGGGGTGCCGTCGTCGGAAGGGTAGCGCACGTTCCAGAGCGCGTATCCGGCGGAATTTTTCGACACCTTCGGCGCGTGCGCCTTGATAAGGGGCGCGTTGTCCGTTATCAACGCGTCCATGCGGCGGTAGATTTCGCCCTCGAAATTATTTTTCGCCTTCTTCATTTCAAGCTCGGTGGGGGAAAGGGGTTTGAAAGTCGCGCGGGATCCGTCGGAAAGAACGACGTCCATTTCTTCGATATAGCGCTCCGTTTTCCCGTATTCGAGCGTGCGCTCGCCGCCCGAATTATTCGCCACGATGCCGCCCATGGCGCAGAGTTCGCGGCTCGCCGGATAAGAGGGGAGGAGCAAGTTCTTTTTCAGCGTTTCTTTTTCAAAGTCCCGATAATAGACTCCGGGTTCCGTAATCGCGTATCCATTCGTGCCGCTGTGGGTGGGGAGCGCGTCCCGAGAGACTTCGGGCACGGAGTTCATGTATCTCGTGAATACCGCGACCACCGAATGGGTGAGCGGTCCGCCGCTCATGTCGGTGCCGGCGGCCCGGGCCGTGATGGACACTTCGGCGCCGGCCTCGCGCTCCGCGCGCACTTCTTTTACGGCCGCGGCGAGGTCGTCCGCGTCTTTGGGATACACCACGACGCTCGGCCGGCGCGTGAAAAGCGAGGTGTCGCGGCTCATTTTATCGAGCTCGGCCGGCGCGTCCGTCACCTCGCCGCGCACGAATCGTTTCAAATTCGCCAAAAGAGCGGTCATACAATAATAATAGTAACACTTGTCTATGCTCTGCATCCGGTATAGGGTGGGGGCGGCTCATGGTGAGCTCATGCCCTACGGGGCCGCTAACTCCCTAAGAATTCGCAGCCCTAAAGGAGGGAACGATGACATCGATCTTTACAAAATTGGATCCGCATTCCTACTATCTCACCGGGCAACCGGTCGTGGAGCATCTCGAGCTTCTCGCCTCAGTGCACTTCGACACCAAGACGCTGACGGCGAAGGCAAAATTGTGTTTCGACGCTGCCGGCCATGTGGACCTCGACACGCGCGATCTGACGATCGTCAAGGTCACCACCCTGCTCGGCGGGGAAATTCAGTTCGAAGTCGGTTCACGCGACCCCGTGCTCGGCTCCCCGCTTTCTTTCCTGGTGCCGGAGGATAGGTGCGTCTGGATCCACTATGCCACGAGTCCGGCCGCAAGCGGCCTGCAGTGGCTTTCGCCCGAGCAAACGACGGCTGGCAATCACCCGTTCGTTTTCAGCCAGGGCGAAGAGATTCATGCGCGTTCCTATGTGCCGTGCCAGGACACGCCGAGCATCCGCTTCACGTACGAAGCAACGCTCTCGGTGCCCATGGAGCTCCGCGGGCTTATGGCGGCTCCGGAACACTGCGGGCGTACGGTTTCCGGCTTTTTTGCAGAAGAACGCTGGAAAATGC
>CAYYYQ010000058.1:0-3260 GCA_964475915.1 uncultured Candidatus Saccharibacteria bacterium | reverse complement strand
GTATGCCTTATCGCTTTTCATAGGCGTTCCGCTCGGGCTCCTGGCCGAATCGAACCGGCGCATCGAAGCATTCCTCCTTCCGGTCTACGACGTGCTCGAGTCTTTGCCCGTGCTCGCGTTTTTCCCCATCGTCATACTCTTTTTCCTGCGGAGCAACTGGCTCGAAGGCGCCGCGCTCTTCATCATTTTCTTCAGCATGATTTGGAACATCGCTTTCAGCACCATCGGCGGGCTCAAAGTCATCCCGCGCGACGTGGCCGCGGTGGGGAAGGCGTTCGGCCTCTCTCCGCTCGAACGGTTTTTCCGGATCACCCTTCCCGCGCTTTTCCCGCCTTTAGTAACGGGCTCCATTCTTTCGCTCGCGGACGGATGGAACGTGCTCATCGTCGCCGAAGCGCTTCACGCGTATGCGCCTGCGCATGCTTCGGCGAATGACCTCTTCGGCATCGGGAGCATTTTGGTATCGGCGTCGACGACCGGGAATACTACCCTGCTGTTGTCCGCGGTGGCGATGCTCGTTGTCGCCATCGCGCTCATCAATATCGCCGTATGGCAGCCGATGCTGGCCCGCGCTGAGCGCTATAAGTTTGAATAGGCATGGATACCCTTCTTTCGCTTGACCGGGTTGATTT
This sequence comes from uncultured Candidatus Saccharibacteria bacterium, assembly GCA_964475915.1. Taxonomy (GTDB): domain Bacteria; phylum Patescibacteriota; class Minisyncoccia; order Phycocordibacterales; family Phycocordibacteraceae; genus C7867-001. The sequence goes on along the minus strand of CAYYYQ010000058.1, from coordinate 2,628 downwards.
TGCGTACGACGGCGGGCCGGCGGTGCTGCGCAACGTGTCGTTTTCGCTCCCCCCGAAATCATTCACGGCCATCGTCGGGCCTTCGGGCTCGGGAAAGTCCACCCTGCTCTGGCTCGCGCTCGGGCTCCTTGCGCCGCGCCGTGGCACCATAACCCGCGCGACGCCGGCGCGGATGGTGTTTCAGTCGGGGGCGCTTTTGCCCTGGCGCACGGTGCTGAGCAATGTCATGCTCGGATTTGCCGGCACCCCGCTTTCAGCGTCAGAACGAGTGCGCCGAGCGCGCGCGGTGCTCCGCTCGCTCGGGATCGAAGCGCTTTCAGAAACGTACCCGCGCGACGTCTCTGGCGGACAGCGCCAGCGCGTGGGCATCGCGCGGGCGCTCGTTTCTGAACCGAAACTCCTCGCCCTCGACGAACCGTTTTCCGCGCTCGATGCGGAAACCACGGCGCACCTGATTCAGGTTGTCGCCGACCTCCATGCAAAAGGCATCGGCATGCTCATGGTGTCGCATTCCATCGAGGACGCGGTCATGCTTGCGGATGACATACTGGTCGTCGCGGACGGGGGATTGAAAGAGCGCGTCCCCGTGCCGATTCCGCGGCCTCGGCACGCCGATGACCCGGCCGTCATGAAGGTGGTGGCCCAGGTTCGCAAGCTCATTCCCGCGCTTTGATCATGTCGCATCTTCTTTCACACGGGCTTTCGTACGCGGGCATGTTCGTGCTCCTTGCGGGGTCAGGGCTTATTGCGCCCGTGCCCGAAGAAGTGACCTTGCTCACGGCGGGGTATTTCATCGCGCTCGGCTTTATGGATCCGTTCCGGGGGGCAGCGCTCGCCATCCTCGCGCTCCTCGCGGGCGACGGCGTTTTGTTCGCGCTTTCGAAATTCGGGCATCACTATGCGCGCAAAATCCACGACCGGCTTATTGCCGCCGGACTCGCCGCGACGTGGGTGTTTGATCCCGAGCGGCCGCTGCGGGCGGTATTCATCATGCGTTTTTTCACGGGCATCCGGATGATTGCGCCCATTTTCGCCGGATTTAACGGCGCGAGCGCCATAGGATTTTTCGCGGTTGATTTTGCGGCGCTCGTTATATTCGTGCCGGCCATGCTGTTTCTCGGGCATCATTTTTCGGGGCATTTCGTTTCATTTCTCGCCGGATTCGAGTTCGTCCGCCATATCGTGTTTTGGACCTTGATCGTCTTGCTTGGAGGGAGCGTGCTTGCCGCGATGAACCCGCGGCTGCACCGGGTTGTCCACCGCATCCGGCACGAACGCTCTCCCGGCCATGACTGACGTAGACCAGGCATTCCGGGCGCTTGTGGCGCGGGTGTGGGACGGCATGCCGCCGCGATTTAAAGCGCGCATCGAAAACGTCGCGCTGCTTGTCGAAGACGAACCGAGCGAAGAGACCCGAAGAGAAGAAAATCTCGAGGACGGGGAAACGCTGCTCGGGCTTTACCACGGCATTCCGGAAAGCGTTCGCGGAGAGAATTACGGCGTCGGGGTCACCTTGCCCGACACCATCACGCTCTACCGGCTCCCCATACTCCAAGAAGCAAACGCGCTCATGCATGAACGAATGCTTTCAGAAGAAGCGGCGATCGAAGAAGCCGTGCGAGAAACCTTGTGGCACGAAGTGGGGCATTACTTCGGCCTTCACGAGGAAGAGGTTCGGGGGCGGGAGGGAGAGGGCACCAATCATTTTTAGTACGGTATGCAAATACTGAAACCGGAAGCGGGGTTCCGGTTTCGATGGGTTAGCGGACGGGGAGTTGCAGGGCTTGGGCGGATGCGGCAAGTTGTGAGGCAGCATTTGCGGATAGTTCGGCTCCGTGGAGGAAGGCGATAATAGTGGCGGAAAGCTGCGCAAAGATTGCCGGCACCAGGGTTTTAAGAACAATGATGGTAACGCCGAGGCCGATGGCTCCGAAGATGGGCATACGAGCGGGTGAAAATGAATAAGCTGAAAAGGTGAGTTTCCAGCGCAATGACAGGTCATTGCCGCATATGCCGATACCGCTCCCGGCTGAAGGTCCTCCTACCCCTTGGAACTCGCTGGATCGGCCAAAAGTTGCGCAAACTGCTTCTGCACTTTCTCGAGTTTCGGCGCGATGACGAGTTGGCAGTAGCCCTGGCCTGCGTTATTGGCGTAGTAATTTTTATGATAGTCCTCGGCGGGATAAAAGGTTGCGTTTTCTTCGACCGTGGTGACGATCGGGTCGCCCTTGTCGCTCGACGCATTGAGTTCGTCGATCATTGCGCGCGCTTCCTGCGCCTGCTCGGGCGTCGTCGGAAATATCGCGGAGCGGTACTGGGTGCCGATGTCGTTGCCCTGGCGATTCAATTGCGTCGCATCGTGGCTCCCGAAAAACACGGTCATAAGGGTGCGAAAGGAAACCTGCGCCGGGTCAAATTCAATGCGAATCACCTCGGCATGGCCCGTCGCGCCCGTGCATACTTGTTGGTACGTAGGGTTCTCGGTAGTGCCGCCTGCATAGCCCGGCTCTACTTTTGTGACGCCCTTGAGCATCTTAAATACGGCCTCCGTGCACCAGAAGCACCCGCCCCCGAATATTGCCGTTTCCATGGGTATAGTATAGTCACTCCATGAAGAAAGGCGAGGAC
>CAYYYQ010000057.1:0-2412 GCA_964475915.1 uncultured Candidatus Saccharibacteria bacterium | reverse complement strand
AAGCCCGCGCATAAGGGAATGAAAAACCGCCCAGAAAGGCGGTTTTTCATTCGGCCGAGCAAACGCCCGCAAGGAAGGGTAGAATGAAAGAAATGGCTGCAGACACCGTCGAACTCATTAAGGAGAAACTCACCATCCAGGACGTCGTCGCGCCCTACGTAAAACTCACGCGGGCGGGCAAGTACCTGAAAGGCCTCTCGCCCTTCAATAAAGAAAAGACACCGTCTTTTTTCGTGAACCCCGAACGGGGGAGCTACTACTGTTTTTCCTCGAGCCAGGGCGGCGACATGTTCACCTTCATCCAAAAAATGGAAGGCGTGGATTTTAAGGGCGCGCTTAAAATCCTTGCGGAAAAAGCGGGGGTCGAAATCGTCTACGGCAGCGGCGGAGGAAAGGAGCGCAAAGAAAAATTAGACCGTTTGCGCGAAGCGGTGGCGCGAGCCGAACAGTATTTTTCCCGCGCGCTCACCGAAGATTCACCCGCGTATGCGTACGCTCGTTCGCGCGGGCTTGCGGCGGACACCATCCAGGCATGGGGCCTCGGATTCGCTCCGGACGGATGGCGGGGACTTCTTGAAGACCTGGAACGCCAGGGATATGCCACGGCGGAACTTATCGAGGCGGGGCTCGTCAAAGAAGCAGACGGAAAACCCGGCACCTATTACGACCGGTTCCGGAACCGGCTCATGTTCCCGATTCGGGACGCAGCCGGGCGCACCGTCGGCTTCACGGGTCGGGCGCTCTCGAGCGACGACCAAGCGAAGTATCTCAACAGCCCGGAAACAGAACTCTTCAAAAAGTCCCAAATCCTCTTTGCCATGGACAGGGCCAAAGACGCCATCCGCACCCGCGGATACGCGCTCCTTATGGAAGGCCAGATGGACGTGCTCCACGCGCACCAGGCCGGGTTCGAAAACACGGTCGGCATTTCGGGCACCGCCCTTTCTCTCGAGCACTTATCGCTTCTCATGCGCTACAGCGAAAACCTCATGCTCGCCCTCGACGGCGACCGCGCGGGACTTATGGCAAGCCACAAGCATGCGCTCAGCGCCCTTCGGGCTGGCATGCGGGTGAAAGCCGTGCGGCTTCCGATAGGAGAAGATCCGGCCGACTGCATTACGAAAGACCCGAAAGATTTCGCAAAGCGGGTTGCCGACGCGCCTTCCATTATAGAATTTTTCCTTGCGGCGCTTGCCGAGCGCGAAACCGACACCCTCCGGCTCGCCATGCAGGCGGAGAAGACCGTACTCCCCCTGCTCGCCGCCATCCGCAGTCCCATCGAGCGGGAACACTTCGTCGGCGTCGTCGCGCGCGCCATATCGTCGACGCCGGACGCAGTCCGCGCAAGCCTCGCGGCCTACGCGCGCGGGGAAGCGCCCGCAGGGAAGCCGTCTGCGGCGCCTTCTTCGCTTAGCGAAGCGCGCGTCCCGGATGACGTCCTGCTTGCCGCGCTCGTGGCTGCCTATCCGGATACCCCCCTTGCCAACCGCGTGAAAAATGAGTACGCTCGTATAGTAAGCCGTCCGCTCCCGGATGAGGCAGTCCCCGAACACGTCGAATTTTCGACCGGGATACTCTATGGAGAAGCTCCTCCCGAGCATGCGGCAGACGATATCCTGAAGCGTCTCGAACGAACGACGCTTGCTCTTGCGTATGACGGCGCGCTCGCGGCACTCCGCCAAGCGGAAGCATCCCGCGATCCGGCCGCCATCCGCGCCGCCGAAACCGTCTGCAACGACCTCAGAAAAGCAATCGCGCTCCTCCCCAATTAATCATTTTCCTTATTCTCATGGCCACCAAAAAATCGAAGCCGAAGGCGAAGCCTGCCCGCGCGAAAAAGGCGAAGCCGCGTCCAAAGCCGAAAGCGAAGCCGCGCGCGAAGCAGGCATCCAAAAAAAGCCGCCTGAAAGCGGTGGTGCGCATCGCGGCCAAGGGCGCCGCGGGCAAAGCCGCGTCTTCGCGCGAACAGAAAGCCGTCGCGCTCGTTGAAAAGGGCCGCGAACGCGGGTACATCACCTACAGCGAGATTTTGAAGGAGTTCCCGACCATCGAAGACGACGTCGGATTTTTGGACGACCTCTACGGCCGCTTTACGACGGCCGGCATCGACATTCTCGAGGGCGGCATGCTCGAAGACAACGCCGACGATTACCTCGCATCCCGCAACATCAAAACGCGCGATTCTTCGGCGTACGATTCCATTCAAATTTATCTGCGCGAAATCGGGCAATACCCGCTCCTCACCGCCGCAGAAGAGCGCCAGCTCGCGCAGCGCATCGAAAAAGGCGAGGACGAAGCCCGCAACATACTGGCGCGCAGCAACCTCCGCCTCGTCGTTTCCATTGCGAAAAAATACGTGGGCCGGTCGCCCGACCTTACGCTCCTCGACCTCATCCAGGAAGGGAACCTCGG
>CAYYYQ010000056.1:0-11429 GCA_964475915.1 uncultured Candidatus Saccharibacteria bacterium | reverse complement strand
GGAAGTGGCGGTGCGCGCGGCGCTCCGCCAGGCGCGGAAAATATCGCGCCCGATCGTAGACCGCCTCGACCTGTGGATTGAAGTGCCGCACATTCCCCACGAAACCCTTGCGGGGCTCGGCACGGGGGAGCCGTCGTCGCTCGTGCGGGCGCGCGTTATCGCCGCGCGCAAACGCGCAGAGGCAAGGTTCGGGAAACGGGGCGCCGTCAACGGGCGGCTTTCGTCAAAAGAGCTCGACGAGAAATCCGGCTTTACGAAAGCCGCGAAAGACGCGCTTTTGTCCGCCGCGGCGCGACTCGATTTTTCTCCGCGCGCCTACCACCGCGTCATGCGCGTCGCGCGGACCATTGCCGACCTTGCGGAATGCGATTCGGTTCTTCCGGCCCACATCCACGAAGCGCTGCAATACCGCCCCCGCGGGCTCTTTGGATTTGAATGAAAAAATGGGCGGTCCGGGGCTTTCATGCTCCCGGACCGCCCATTGCGTCAGCCCGCGTTCGCCAGAGGCCGAAGGTTCAGCGCCCCCGAAATAAATTCGATGGCTTCCCGCAAAAGCGTGATGATTCTTTCGCAAAGCTTGCACGCCTCGGGGTCGGCGCGATACCGATCCTTCTTGACGCGCTCGACATGCCGCACGCGGTGCATGATGGCGTAGCATGCCGGCTCTCGGCAAGAATGGCCCAGCTGACGCACGGATGCATGAATCCGCTCGGCGTCGGTGAGGTCGCGTGCCGTGATGCCGGTGCCGTCGTGGCAGGTACCGATGCGGTTGATAACCGGTGACAAAAGATCAAAGGTGACGGCTTTCGCCATTAGGATTCTCCCCAAAACAGATTATGAACAAATGCCGGGTGTCCGGCATGCGTGAGACCTTATCACACTTTTTATTGAAAGGAAATTACTGCGGGCTGCAGGCGCGGCCGACGGCGCAGTTCGCAAACGGATTCTTGGCGCCGCGAACTTCGAAATGGAGGTGCGGGCCGGTGGCTTCGCCCGTCATACCGACGTACCCGATGACTTCTCCCGCGGACACGCTCGCGCCCATCGTGGCTGCGACGCGGCTCATGTGCGCGTACAGCGTTTGCGTGCCATTAGAATCGCTCACTACCACGTAATTGCCGTACCCGCCGTTCCAGGCGCCGTTGGCTTTCGCGACGGTAACGGTACCGTTGGCTGCCGCATAAATCGGCGTACCGGTATGCGCGCCGATATCGACGGCGTTCCATCCGTGAATGCTCTGCGTGATGATGCCGCCCGGGAGCGGGTTGCTGAAGTAGCCCGGCGTTGCCGCGCCGCTTCCACCCAAATACGGCTCGTTGATCGATTTGGAAGTGGAGCTCTTCGCGGAAGAAGAGGAGGAGGACGATTTGGCGGGGGCCGAGAGCTCGCCGCCCGGAATAATAATGGCCGAACCGGCGGCGATGGTCGCGCCCGGCGCCAGGCCGTTATACGTCGCGATTTCGTCCGCGTCCGCGTGATACGTCGCGGCAAGAGAGGCGAGGGTTTCGCCTTTCACCACCGTGTGGCGGATGCCTGAAACCGGAAGAATGACGAGCGTCATGCCCGGACGAATGGTGCTCTTTATCGTCAAATTGTTCGCCCAAAGGATGGTGTTGGTCGAAACGCCGTATTTTGCCGCGATACCTGAAAGAGTGTCGCCGTCTTCAACCGTATAGCTCGAAATGTCCGTAGTCGCGGGGATGCTTACCGAGTCGGGGGAGCCCGCCGATCCCGAAAGCCCGGCCTCGGGGATAAGCGCGGTTCCGCCGCTCATGGCGATAAGGTCGCCGCCCTTGGTCGGGTTCGGATCAATGTTGGTGGCTGCGGCAGCCAAGGCAAGGCGGCTGTCGGTCACGACGACGCTCGAAGTATCGGCCTCGGCGCTCGAACCAAAGAGGGTTGAGAGGGAAAAAGCGCGGGTATGGTTGGGTAAGGCAAAAGCCACGATGCCCAGGGCAAGCGCGGCCGCGGTTATTGCACCATAAACCCAATATTAGTTCCGTCTCTGGCGAACGTTCCCGAGAGTCGGAAGTTTTGAATGAAATTCGATAAGAAGGAAAGGAATTCGGTCGTGCTTCCGGTTTCAAAAATGGCTTAGGTAAGCCATTTATTTCATGCATCCATATCAGGCAACCTAGAAAGTGTAGCGGAGATGAAGGGGGAGGTCAACCGGGGTGGGGGGTGGGTGTGGAGAAGATGAATACGGGCTATAGTAAGGGGAATGCGGTACCTCGAGGGCCTCAACGACCGGCAAAAAGAGGCTGTCCTCGCCAAGGATGGGCCTATTTCCGTGCTTGCCGGAGCCGGATCGGGGAAAACCCGGGTGCTTACTACCCGCATCTATCACCTCATCCGGGAAGGGACCCCGCCCGAGCGCATTCTGGCCGTCACCTTCACCAACAAAGCGGCGCGAGAAATGCGCGAGCGGCTCCGCGCCATGCTCGGAGAGGGGAGCCCCACGCCGTTTGTCGCGACCTTCCACGGACTCGGGCGCGAACTCCTTGAAACCTACGGCCGCTCCATCGGGGTGCCCCGCTTTTTCACCATTTTCGACCGAGACGACTCGGAACGCGCGATAAAGGAAGCGCTCAAAGCGCTCGACGTAGACCCGAAAGAAGTTCCGCCCCGCGCGATACTCGGCCGCATATCAAAAGCGAAGGGCGAAGGAATGACGTTTGACGCATTTGCGGAAAAGCACGGGCGGGACAGCTTCCGCTCGAGAATCGTGGCCGAAGCGTGGCGCAAATACGAAGCGACGCTCCGCGCGGAAAAGTCGCTCGACTTTGACGACCTCATCGCGCTCCCGGTGCGGCTCCTTGATACCGACGACGCCGTGCGCCGGGCGGCCGAAGGGCGGTGGGATTACATCCACATCGACGAATACCAAGACACCAACGCGCTTCAGGGCCGGCTCGCCGTATCGCTTGCGGCTCGCCATCATAATTTGTTCGTCGTCGGCGACATTGATCAGACGATTTACACCTGGCGCGGCGCGACCATCGACAATCTGCTTTCATTCGACGCGACGTATCCAAACGCGCGCACCATCGTGCTCGAAGAAAACTATCGCTCGACCAAAACCATCGTTACGGCGGGCAACCAAGTGATCGAGAAAAACCGCAACCGCAAAGAAAAAATATCGACCACCCGTAACGGCGATGGCGATCCGATACGGGTACACATCGCGGATTCGGCAGAGCGCGAAGCGCGATGGATCGCGAACGAAGCGCGGCGCATCATCATGCTCGGCACGCCGCCCGAAGAAATCGCGGTCTTGTTCCGCACCAACTTCCAATCGCGCGCGCTCGAAGAAGCGCTGCTCGCAGCGGGCATACCGTACCAGCTCCTCGGCACGCGCTACTTTGAACGCAAAGAAGTGAAAGACGCGCTCGCGTGGATCCGCCTCGCGCTCGATCCCGCGCGCGAGGCGGATCGGGTGCGCGCGGCGTCGGCGCCGCCGCGCGGCATCGGGAAAATGACGCTCGGGAAGATGCTATCGGGGAACGAAGCCGCGTATAAGCCCGCAGAGCGCGCAAAAGTCGCGGCGTTCAACGCGCTTATCGCCGAGCTTTCTCGGGCGATGGAAACCCTGCTTCCTTCGGAATTCGTAAAGGTCGTTGTCGAGAAAAGCGGCCTGGCTGAACTCCTCAAAAAGGGAGGGGAAGACGACCAGGAACGGCTCGAAAATATCCAGGAATTAGCTACCTTTGCGAGCCGGTATGACGCGCTCCCCGGGAAAGAAGGCGTCGCGGCGTTTCTCGCGGATGCCGCGCTTGCGGGCGATCAGGACGAACTCGATCGGCCGAAAAAAGATGCGCGGCGCGGCGTCACGCTCATGACGGTGCACGCGGCAAAGGGGCTCGAATTCGATACGGTGTTCGTGACCGGCATGGAGGAAGGGCTGTTTCCCCATGAAGGCATGGGAACGGAAGAGCGCGATGAAGAAGAGGAGCGGCGATTGTTTTACGTCGCGGTGACGCGCGCGAAAGCGCGGCTCTACCTTACGCTCGCGCGCATCCGGCGCATTTACGGCACCGATTACGTTTCCGAGCCTTCGTCGTTTATCCGCGACATCGACCCGCTGCTCACGATGGTGACCGCGGGCACGGACGAATTGCCCACCATTTCATAACTATGCGCGCAAAGAAATCTCTCGGCCAAAACTTTCTCATGCACGCGCGCATCGCCGAGCGCATTGCTGATGCAGCGCGCATCGAAACAGGCGACACGGTGCTCGAAATCGGTCCGGGCACGGGGATGCTCACAAAGCCGCTCCTTGCGCGCGCGAAGCGCGTGATCGCCGTTGAAGCGGACGGAGCGCTGGTGCGCGCGCTGCGAGAGACTTTTGCCGCGGAAATAAGCGCGCGGCGGCTTGAACTCATTGAAGGCGATATCCGGGCATTTGATCCGGCCTCGATTGCGGGGCCCTACAAGCTCGTCGCGAACATTCCGTACTACCTCACCGGGGAAATTATCCGGACTTTTTTAAGTGCTGCCCACAAGCCGCTCTCCATGGCGCTCCTCGTGCAAAAGGAAGTTGCTGAACGCATCGCCCGGTCAACGAAAGGGAGCTTGCTCTCGGTCGCGGTGAAGGTGTTCGGGATGCCGCGGTATGCGTTTACCGTCCCCCGCGGAGCGTTCCTGCCTGCGCCCGACGTGGATTCGGCCGTCATCACCATTGAATCCATCGCCAACCCGTTCGAACGGGGCGGGGAAGCGCGCTTTTTCGACGTGGTACGGGCGGGATTCGCCCATAAACGAAAGCTCCTTGCGCGGAATTTGGAAGAAGTCGCGCCCCGCGAACGCATCCTTGCGGCGCTCGCGGCCGCCGAAGTACCAGAAAAAGCGCGTGCCGAGGACTTGTCTGTAGAAGCGTGGCGCGCCATCGCCGCCATTCTTAGGTAAACGCAGGCCGTAATGCACAGAAGCTGCGTGAAAATGAAGGCGCCATGACGCCGCGTGATACTATTTATGCGTAAGCGAAGCTGCCGTGGCTATTTTCACTTCCAAAAAGCAGAACATCCTGGCCGCATGCGGCCTCGCGCTCGTGCTTATCGTGGGCGCCTATTTTGCGGCACACCCCTTTTCGAATACCGCGGCCAATGCGGCATCCACCGACGACCTTCTGAAGGCATACGCCGCCAAAGACACGGACGGCGACGGACTCCCAGACTGGGAAGAGTCTTTGTATGGCACCGACCCCAATAACCCCCACTCGGTGAGCCCCAGCCTCACGGATAGCCAGGCCGTTGCGCAAGGCCTGGCGACGCCGAAATACGCCGGGCAGCCGGTGGCGAGTTCCACCGCAACGGATATCGGATCCCAAATCCCCGCAGCGACCGCTGCCGACAACACCATCACGAACCAATTCGCGGAACTATTTTTCAACAACTACATGGCGACGCGGGGAGCGTCGCAACCGAGCGCGAGCGACATGCAGCAATTCGTCCAGGAAGCCGTCATCGACCTCGAACAAACGCGCTCCCGGCCCGATGCGTATACAACGGCGGACCTCGTCGTAAAAGGAAGCGGGCCGGGAGCGCTTGCAACATACGCCGCGGGCGCAGACGCCGCGTTTGCGGCGAATATACAGCGGTTGCCTTACGGAGAACTGACTTATTTCTCAGATGCCGTTGATAAAAACGACGCAAGCGCATTAGCAAATGTCGCATCTATTGGTACGGCCTATACCAAAACGGCACAAGCTCTCATTAAAGTGCCGGTACCCCAAGAAGCAGCGACTGGGCAGTTAGCAGTCGCCAACAGCATGGCTCGGCTCGGAGATACCATCTCATCTCTCGCTACCGTAAACGACGATCCCATACGAGCGATGATGGCGCTTGGGGATTATGGCAACGACACTGCACAACTCGCCAATGCGCTAGCGAATTTCTATCCGGTATTTGTTGCGGATAACGTTACGTTGACGCTGGGTGAACCAGGATACGGTTTTTATAGCGCGACCGCAGACGCGGCTTCTGGTGAGGCGGCCACGACGACACCATGAAGTACTTTGCAAACGAGTTGAGTAAAAAAGCGATCAGATTTTCGGTCCTATTGCTCATCGTAGCGCCTCTGGGTGTTACGCAGGTTCCGCTCGCCGCGCGCGCGGCTGACTGGGACAGCCCTATTCAAGTAGCAAAAGACATTGGCAGTTTCCTGAAAAACTCCATTACGGCAGGGGCCACTTCGGCAACCGCTGTTAGTACCGGCTCTCTTTCCGTTGCTTACCAAGCACGCAAAGGACCGCTCGGGTCGGGAATTGGTCTCGATACCATTGCCTGGCAAGTGGGGAAAATCGCCATCCAAATGATGACGAAAAGCATGGTGAACTGGATCAATTCCGGATTCCACGGTTCTCCGGCATTCGTCTCGAATTTGAGCGACTTCCTTTTGAACGTGGGGGACGTCGCTGCCGGGCAATTCATTCACGACTATGGAATCAATAACGCCGTCATGTCGCCGTTCCGTACGCGCATCGCCATACAGCTAAGCAATAACTACTACCGGAACACGGGCCCCTATGCGTTCTATCAGCAATATCCGTATACCCTGAGCCGGTACATAAAAAGCGACGAAGCGTTCTTGAACGGCGAGTTTTCCCAAGGCGGGTGGTCGGGGTGGTTTGCGGCATCCCAGTACCCGCAAAATAATCCGTACGGTGCCGGCATTATCGCGAGCGACGAACTTATAGCTCGCGTGCGGCAAGCAGGGAATACCGAGACGCTCCAGCTTGGGTGGGGCCAAGGATTCCTCGCGTGGTGCGGCGACAACACGGGCCCCTCAGTGCATGAAGTACCCGTACAAAACACCGCCAACACCGTTACTTCCCAAGAAGCTACTCTGGACGGAAGCCAAGGCGCTTCTCAGACCGTAACGGTGCCGAGCAGTAATTCGGCGGCTCCCGTAAACCTAAGCGGCACTGCGAATCCGCAAGTGACCCACTGTTTGAATAAAGACGGCACCATCGGCGCGGTGCAGACTCCGGGCACCGTCATCCGCGACCAAATCAATAAAACGCTCGGCCTGTCGGGCGACACGCTCGTCACGGCCGACGAATTCGACGAAGTCATCGGAGCGCTCATGTCGCAATTGGTGACCCAGGTGGTCGGGGGAACGGGCTTGGGCGGCGTTGCCTCGGTTTCCTCGGGCGGTCGCGGATACATCGACGCCGCGACCGACCCGACGCAAATCACGCAGGCGACGAACGCGGCGAACGCGAATGCGACCTTCGTCGACGGCATTACCTCCGAAATCGCTTCGCTTCAGCAATATCAAGCGAATTGGGGCACCATCAGCGACGCTGCAGACGCCGCGAAAACGGCGCTCGCTTCATGCTCGACGGCGAATGCCGACCAGGTGGCGCGCGTGAATGCCGTATCGGCGCAAGCCGCCGCCGCACTCGCAAAAGGTGCCGCGGCGCTCACCGCTGCCGGGACCATCGGCACCGACGCGACCAACGCCGTCGCTGCGGCGACCACGGGCGCAAACGGATCAAGCGGTACTGCCGCCGTGGCCGCAGTCACCGCCAACTACCAAGCATTCCTCGCGAGCCCTTCGACGCCGAGCGCCGCCGACATTTCATACGCGGCGCAACAGTCTGCCGACAACGCAGCGGAAGTCGCGAATGGCGGGGTGGCGGATCAGTCCAATTCAAAAATCGAAGACGGGGTCGGCACCGTGACGGACGTCACCCCGACCTTGTACACCGAAATGCAGCAAGCTGCGACAAGCTGCGCGGCCTAGTATGAATATTCCCCTACGCCCCGTCACAAAGAGAGTACCCGTGAAGACTATTTTGGGTATTTCTTGCCTGCTCGTATTTTCAGCATTGGCCGTAGCGTCTTTCCATCCCCAGGTTAGCCATGCCCAGGCGACCAATTGTTATAAATATCCCCCCGATGGGGGAAGTACGACGCTACCGGCCCAGCCCGGCGAACCGGGCGCAATTTGTCCTAAATCGAATGGGGACGGGACCAACACAGTCAATTCTACCGACGCTTCAGGGAACGCGGTATCGGCCTATAACGTTAAAGCGACGCCGGGGGACAATGGCGGAGCAGGGGGTAACTGTTCACTCACCGGAATTTTCTCGGGAAACCTTGGGTTCTGTATTTTCAACGTCATCGGATATATCATTTTCTCCTTTTTTAACGGGCTTCTTTCAATCATTGGCTGGCTGTTCAACTTCGTTATCGAGAAAACGGTGTTTGAATACGGTTCCTACATCGGCGGGTCGGCGGGCGTCATCGCGGGGTGGGGAGTCTTGCGCGACGTTGCGAATATCGGGCTTATTTTCGGGTTCATTTTCCTTGGCCTCGTCACTATTCTCGATATCCATTCGTACGAAGTAAAGAAAACTTTGCCGCGGCTTATCATTTTCGCGATATTGCTTAACTTCAGCCTGCTCGCAACCCAGGTCGTCATCGATTCGGCGAATATATTCGCCGTTGCGGTATACGGCCAAACGAGCGGGTGCAGCAGCTCTGGCGCGGACCAATCGCAATGCGGTGCCAATGTCGGCATTTCCGGCATGCTTATGGGGTCGAGCGGGCTTGGGAGCATCTTTAAGAATCAGGGCCAACAAGATACTTCTCCCGGCTTCCTGTTTTACATGGGCGCCACCATCTGCATCGTCATATTTGCGGTGGTACTCCTTGCCGGGGCCATCATGCTCATCACGCGTGCGGTTGCTCTTACCTTTCTTATGGTGCTGGCGCCTCTCGGATTCGCCGGATTCGCCATACCGCCCTTCGAGAAATACGCGAAGATATGGTGGGAAAAGCTTCTCACCCAATCATTCTTTGCGCCACTCTATCTCATCCTCATTTTTATTGGACTCAAGGTAGGCTCTACCCTGTCGAATAGCGGATCTCTGGCAAACGCTTTCATCCAGGGAGGGCCGGGCAGCACCTCCATCGTGAATAGTAATGGCGACGCCATCGGCGAAATAGTACTCTTCACCCTCATCGTCGGCTTCATGGTTGCTGCGCTTTTCATTTCAAAACAAATGGGCGCCATCGGCGCAAACATGGGAATTAACTTAGCGACAAAAACACTCGGTAACGCAACTGCAGGAGCTGCTGGATTTGTAGGCAGGAGAACTTTAGGACGAGCCTCGAACTGGACATCAGAAAAATTGAACGCAACCAAGTTTGGTCGTTCTACCATTGGCCAATGGGCTATTAAAGGCGCTAATTATGGAGCGACTCGCAGCTATGACGCACGAGCTTATGGTTCGAAGATAGGTGATGTTGATTTAGGCAAAGCTGCTGGCAAGGGTGGGTATCAGCACATCGTTCACGAAGGTGAGGAGGCCCGCAAAAAAGCGGCGAAGGCCCTCCGAAACACTACCGGCGAGGAAGGTGCCATTACACATGTTAAAGCACAAATTGGTACTGAAAATGCTGCCCATCAACAGGCAGTCACGGAGCTTGATGCTCAGCGAAAAATACAGCGCGCTCCTCTTGACGAAGAAATAGCGCGTCTCTCTCCTCTGGCAAGCGCGGGCGATACTAATGCAGTTAATCAGCTAAACAATCTTGCTCGTCAGCGGGAACAATTCGATAAAGACTACACAAGAGAGCTGGCTCGGCTTGAAAGCGATCATAAACAGCGAGTTGCGGACCTTCAAAGCACTCAAAAAGCGATCGAGCAGAAACCTCAAACGGACTATGTTCACACCCTACATGAAGGGCCTCAGGTCTTTAACATACCAATTGTTAAACCCGTTGTCCGTGCTGCCTACCAGCTTTCTGCGGGGCCTCTTGCTGACCATCATGCAGCCGAATCAATAATCAAGGAATTGGGTAAAGATGAGACTCAAAAACTAATTGATGCGCTCCAAGCAAACACCGCAGCACAGAAAGATCATGCGAATGATAACCACGGCGGAGGCGGTGGACATGCTCCTGCACCAGCGGCAGCCGCCGGAGGAGGCCAGGGCGGGGGACATCATTAATTAGTATGGAGGAAAACCACACATTGAAAGAAATGACGCTCGATCAAGCAGTCGGGACACTGCTGAATGAATTGCCTGCGCCCGTTCGTACTTTTGTGACAAGCCCCCAGCGAGACCAAGTGGCGATGGATATCATGAGGAAATATGGTCTGCATGCTGACCAGGCCGGTATCTTTCAACGCGCCTATATATTCATGCTGCTCGGTATTATGGGCCCCCAGGACTTCATGATCGAATTACAGAACACGGGTATTTCGGCAGAAATGACTGGAAATATCGCCAAAGACGTAAACGAACGGGTGTTTATCCCGCTTCGCCAACAAGAACAGCAGCCACCTTCGACCCCCCAGGCTTCACTTTCGAAACCTACCATCCCTCCGATGCAGGTCACGGTGCCAAAGCCACCACTCTCGACGAATGTACCTACGCAAAACCCGATTCCTACACTTCCAAATACACCCCCTACGCCAAAGCCGCCTCAATCATCCGTGAACTCAAGTCCAGCAGCTCCTACACCTCAACAGGCGCCTCGGAATGCCGCACTTCACAACGTGCTTAAGCAATACGGTGTCGATCCCTATCGGGAGCCCCTTGAATAGGGGAGAACCGCGGCAGAAATGCCGCGGTTCGTTATAATGGAGTGTAATGGAGTACCAAGTTCCTCAATTTATCGAGGTGGAGGATAAAATCATCGGTCCTTTCACCTTCAAGCAATTCGTCTATCTCGCGGGCGGAGCGGGGCTGTGCGCCGTCGTATTTCTCTACCTTCCTTTGGTTTTCGCCATTATCGTCGCCGCGCCTATCGCCGGGCTTGCGGGCGCGCTCGCGTTCTATCGCGTAAACGGCAAGCCCTTCATCGACATTCTCGAAGCGGGGTTTGAATATTACCTCGGCGGGCGGCTGTATTTATGGAAAAAGGAAGTGAAAAACGTGTCCCAGCAACCTGCTCCTGCCCCCGTGCCTCGGCAAAAGCTCGGCCTCTCGCAAAACAAGCTCCACGACCTCGCGTGGTCGCTCGACGTGGCGCACCAGGGAGAACCCGAATCATAATATGCCCGCGACCCAAGCAACCCAATCGTTCGTGCCGGTGAAGGAAGTCCGGAACGGCATCATCGTCCTTAAAAACGGCGAGTACCGCGGCATCCTCATGTGTTCGTCCACCAACTTCGCGCTCAAGTCTGAAGACGAGCAGCGCGGCATCGTGGGCGGCTTTCAGAATTTTCTTAATACGCTCGATTTTTCGGTGCAGATCGTCATCCACTCGCGCAAAATGGACTTGCGGCCGTACCTCGAACTCCTTGCTTCGCGCGAAAGCGCCCAGGCCACCGACCTCATGAAAATCCAGGTGCGCGAGTACGTGCAATTCATCCAAGGCTTTGCCGACGCAGCCAACATCATGCAGAAAATGTTTTATCTCATCGTCCCGTATACGCCCTCCGGCGTGTCGCAGGTAAAAAGCGCGCTCCCT